>JBAXTC010001050.1:0-2262 GCA_037130375.1 Verrucomicrobiota bacterium
GCAGAATGAAAGAGCTCAAAAAGTGGAAATCACTCTAAATGACGCTGTAGTGCTAATACCAATTTGAACACCTTATTGGCCGCCACAGGTGCCACAGGAGATAACCGAGGAAACAGAGATGGAAGGCCAACATAAGCGCCTGCGCGATTCAGGCAATGGCAGATATATTTCTCCGTTATCTCCGTTTCCTCCTGTTCAATCCCAAACCCATGAGCCAACAGGAGGGAACGGAGAGAACGGAGGGGGATGAAGCCACTCTCCCACACGCTATTGCGACCATCACGCGCGTCCGCAGTTTCGCCAGGTTTTAGAGTGTGTCCGCCCCTGCCTGCACCTTATACGTATCTTCAGCGACGAAGATGTTCCCAGCTCCGTTAGCTCAATACGACCGGATCAAGCGCGAGAGTTCGCGCAATTCCCGGAAGGCGCAAAGCGTCGCGCTGGCTACCTCGCTGCACACAAGCCGCCGCAAGCCCGCCAACCCCCTGCCTCGCTCCCTCCTAAAACGCGGCGGCAAGCCCGCCCGCAACTAATGTCCCGCGCCTCACATCCTCTGCTTTTTGTCTTCTGCTTTCCATTTTTTGCTTTCCTCCTTTTTCCCAACTTGACAATAACACTGTCACATACGACACTCTGCCCATGATGCGTGAGTTTACCCTTGAAGAATTAGCCGCTGCGGTTCGCGCCTGGTGCGACAAACACGGGATTCTCCCCGCCAACGGTCAGGCATCTGAAGAACTCTCCGAGCGCACCATCCGCTACTATCGCACCTTGGGCTTGCTCGATCCCCCCGTCGGCAGCTACATCAAGACCTTCAGCGACAAGCACCGCCTCCAGCTTATCGCCATCCGGGTTTACCAGGCCCAGGGCATTCCCCTGCGCAAAATCCGTGAGGAACTCTATGGCAAGAGCCTCGAGGACCTTGCCGCCTTCCAGAAACTCGCCGCCCGCAAAGGGCAAAAGGCCATCGCCGACACCATCCCCCTCCGCCCCGTGTTGGCCTCGGAAGACTGGTCCGTCCTCCCCCTCGACCGCGGCTTCCTGCTGGTCAACCGCGAGAAACGGCACCTCCCACAAGCCGTCATCCAGAGAATCAACCAGCTCATTTTGTCCGTTCACCCTGCAAACGAAGATCGATCCACGGTCCAGAAAAACTAAGAATAACTATGCAAACATCCCGTATTCCGCCATCGGTGGCCGCACGGTTCGGCCTGGTTTCCGTCCAGGAATCCACCCGCGTCTCGCTTCCCCTCAAGGGAGTCGAGTGCCACTTCTCCGTCAGCGCCGGTTTGGTTGAAGTTCAGATCACCCAGGTGTTCCGTCAGGAGAACCGCCAGCCCCTGGATTGCGAATACCTCTTCCCGTTGCCTGCCGATGCCTCCGTCTTCCACTGCGAAGCCGACATCAACGGCCGCCTCATTCTGGCCAGGGTCCGCGAGCGCGCCGAAGCCGTGAAGCTCGCCGCCGAGAAGAAAGCCGAAGGCCGCCGCGTCGCGCTGGTCGAATCCGAACGCGACAACCTTTTCACCCTCACCCTCAACAACCTCCAGCCCGACGACTTCATCCTCGTCACCCTGAAATACATCCAGTCCCTGCGCGCCCTGGCAGGCCTCCCCTCGGTCGAAATCCCCTTCTGCCCCGGGATTCGCTACATCCCCGGCAACCCCCTTCTGCGCAGCAACCGGGGCAAGGGCACTGCCGATGACACCAATCAGGTTCCGGACGCCTCGCGCATTTCCCCAGTGCGAATTGACGAGTCCCACCCCGATGCCGCCTTCGTTGAAATACAAGGCACCCTCGACGGCAAATTCATTGACCCCGACTCGCTCCTTTCCCCCAGCCACAACATCATCAGCCGCACCGAAGGCGAGACCATAGCCGTCCGCCTATCCGACAAGGGCGCGGTCCCCGACCACGACTTCGTGCTGCGCTGGCGTGAACGTCTGCCCGAGGGTCTTGCCGTCCGCGCCTGGATTCGCGACACGCCCTCCGAAGCCTACGCCCTGCTGGAAATCCGCGCCCCCAAAGCCTCCGGCCAACCGCTTCCCATGGATTTCTATTTCCTCGTAGATCGTTCCGGCAGCATGGCTGGCATCAAGTGGGAAAAGGCTGCCCTGGCCGTCCAGACCGCGGTGCGAAACCTGACCCCAAAAGACCGCGCCATGATCACCTTGTTCAACTCCGACTTCACCGACTTCGCCGAACAGCCTTTCCCGCCCGAGCAGCTTCTCGCGGAAAAGAACTTTCACACCCTTGGCCAGC
>JBAXTC010001051.1:0-2257 GCA_037130375.1 Verrucomicrobiota bacterium
CGCCGGTGCTGAACGTCGTCTGGCCCGGCCCGTAGGTCTTGGTCTGGCCGTAGGTTTTGGCACCCGACTGGGCCGTGATGTTCAGCCATCGAGTGCCCACATTGAGCACGCCAACATGGTAACTGATGGTGTAGTTTTCCAGACCAATCCCCAGCGCCGCACTCGGGGTAATGTTGTACGCGCCAACAACGGCGGTTGCGGGGCCACCGTCCGGACAGGCCAGCGTCACGCTCGTCACGCTGTCCCCGCTCACCAACTCGCCCGCGACCACGGTGAACGCCGTCCGGCCCGGGCCGTAGGTCCTGACCTGGCCATAGACCTTGAGGTCTCCATTGGCCGTGAGATTCAACGGCTTGCCCGTGATCTGCGCCGTAGCCGTGTTGGTTCCACAGTAGTTCGGGTCGGTGACGATGGCGATGACCGCATAACTGCCCGCGTTGGTCGGGGCGCTGGCGCTGCCGTTGTAGGTAACGCTCACCGCCAGGTCCGGCGGGTCCGTCGTCACGGAGACGGACTTGGCCGTGCCGTCGTAAATCTGGCTCAAGTTGCTCAGCGTGACGGTGGCCGCCGCCGGAGCAATCACCAATGTGTTGGTCGCGCCGCCGTAGTAGCTCGGGTCGGTGATCGTGCCGACGACGGTGTAGCTGCCCGCGTTGGTCGGGGCATCGGCACCGCCGTTGTAGGTAACGCTCACCGCCGCATCCGGCGGGTCCGTCGTCACGGAGACGGGCTTGGCCGTAGCGTCGTAAATCTGCCTCAGGTTGCTGAGATCGACCGTGGCGGCGCTCGTGTCGGGCCAGAAGCCGTCGGCGACGGTGTAGTTGGCGGAGCTGGCCGTGCCGACGCAGGGCTGCCCCGCCGTGTCCGTCAGGGCATACACCCCGCCAGCGGCGGTGCCGCCGCCCGCCGCGAGGACGCCACGCACTGCCGCCGCCGCCAGCAGGCGCAACACCAGATGCAACGTGGATTCCTTTTGGATGTTGTAGTCCGCGAGCGTTCGGCCATCTTCCAGTTCCTTTCCCGCGAAGATGAGCCGCTGCTGGTCAGGCGGGATGCCTTCCTTCTCCTGGATCTTCGCTTTCACCTGCTCAATGGTGTCGTTGCCCTCGACCTCCAGGGCGATGGTCTTGCCGGTGAGGGTCTTGACGAAGATTTGCATCGCGGACGCATCGAGCGATCCGCAGAGTAACACCACCAGCACCGCCCACAGAGCACGACAACGGAATAAATAGTTAGTTTTCATAGTAATCTTTGGCACCTATATCAGGAGGGACTTGGGCGATGACAGCGGGTCAAGCCCCGTGGGGGCGACTGTTCATGGCCAACCGCACCGCACGATCCGCCAAGCCCCATAGGGGCGACATGTTTATAGCCAGGAGCACCGCCCGACCCGCCAAGCCCCATAGGGGCGGCATGTTTGTAGCCAACCGCACCGCACGATCCGCCAAGGAACACATCCCCCATCCATGCCGCTCCTACGGAGCTTGGCCGGGCATCCGGGGTGGTCGTGGCTATAAACATGGCGCTCCTAACGGAGCTACCCTGGTTGGGCGGCGGCGGGCGCTGGCTCAGCACCATCCCGAAACCCGAGGCCGAGCGCGATTCGGCCTTCGGCCTTCGGGCTTCGAGCTTCGGATTTGATTGTCGCCTGTCTTCTGGCTTCAATTGTCATTTCGTTGCTCCGCTTTCGTTGTTCAGCAGTCGGTTCCACGGCTTGGCCGGCGCATCATCCCGAATCTCGTTCTTGCAACATATCGCGACCGCGGCGCGGGCTGTTCTTTGGCCCCCGTTACGCAGTCAGGCGTCGCTCGTCCCTCGATCCGCCTCGACTGCTCCGCTCCACCCGTTCAGCTCACTGACCTGGGGGGAGGACCGAACGGAACCCGCGGTTGAGGTTCCCGTCGGTCGGGGAGCTGATGTTGCGGACCGCCGCCCGGCAGTAGTCCGCGGAGTAGCCCCAACCGCCGCCCCGATTCACACGGCGCGAGCCTGTCGCTGCACCTCGTGGATCAGTCCCTCCAGCATACGGGCTCCCATACCAATCCCAACACCACTGGGAGACATTCCCCGCCATGTCGTTAAGCCCATAACCGTTCGCCGCAAAGGACCCCACTGGACTTGTCGCCTGGGACGTTCCTCCAACGCTCCCAATGGCGTTGTAGCCATCCGGTCCCAAATCATAGCTGTAACTGGCGGTCACTGCGTAGTAGTTGGCCAGTTTCTGCGAGATGGTGTCGCCCCACGGAAACCGTTTTCC
>JBAXTC010001052.1:0-2254 GCA_037130375.1 Verrucomicrobiota bacterium
CCTGGAGGGTCTGGGAGTAGGTCAGGTTCGCAATGCCCCGCACCCGGTAAAACATTGCCTGGTAAGACATGGGCACGTTCACCCGGATCACCCCGTTGGTGTCCACCGTCACCGCGTCCAGGCCGGGCGGGGAATTGGTCCATGGCCCGGCTACCGCCGCCGCCCATTGCACGCTGGCGAGCGAGCCCGGCAGCAGGTTCGTGCAGACCAGTTCCCCGTTGCGTCCGAAGGACGCGATCCCTGGCGGCCGTCCCAGGGCGGGGGCCGCCGCCAAAATCAGCGCCAGGGCACCGGTGAGTAGTGTTGTGTGTTTCATGATGATTTGTGGTTTGTTTTGAAGTAGTCTCACCCGGGTCTAATCCACGGTCACGCGGACGCTTCCGCCCGCGGTCCCAAAGAGCGCCAGGTAGCGGAGTCCCGTTCCCGCGGGCAAGGTCGCCTGGCCCGTCGCCGCGCCGCTGGCCAGGGGGGTGAAGTCCGGGCCGTAAAACCGCCAGGCGTAGGCGCCGGAGATCGACACCGTCACGGGGGCGACCCCGGCCTGAACGGCCCGCCACTCGCTATAGCCCTCCACTCCAATGACGACCGTGTTGGTGGTGCCATCGGGCAGCACCGGCACCCTGGCGGTTGGACGGTGCAGCCAGTCCCCCCAGCGCACCCACTCCTCGCCGCCCTTTACGACGATGTCGAGGTCGTTGAGATCCCGCCCCTGCAGCCCGGGTATGACGAGCATCATCGTCGCAACGGTATCGCTGGTGGACGGATCGAGAACCTGGGGTTCGTAGTCCAGCGCTGGTCGGGCCATGACCAGTCCGGATAGCTCCGGCACGCTGGTGAGTGTAAAGCGAGGGTCCGCATTGGGTTGGTATTTTTCCGAGTCGGGGCTTTCGTTGACAATCAGCCAGGTCGAGCCGACGCGATTGCTCCAAGCCGGCGAGAGTGGCGCCGCCAGCGCCTGCACGCGCTGCGCTGCGGCATACTGGTCGAGGTAATGGGGCCCGGATGCCTGGCGTACGGCCGAGTATTGGGTTCCCGCGGCCGCTACCACCTGTAAGGAAAGGAGTGGCACCGCTGCCGAGGTAAACCAGCCGTCAGTGCGATACTGCAGTCCTGTGGCGGTGCGAGTGAAACCGCCGGGGCCCAGTGTCAACACGGAGAGCGAGCTGTTGGTCTCCGCGCGGACCTGGTAGAGGGTATTGTAATTCGCGTAATAGCCCACGACCGAGGCGAGCAGGCCATCGGGAACTGGTGCAACGGGAGCGGCCACCGGGACCAGCGGGGCCGGGTAGGCGGCGATGCTCCCGCTTTCGGCCAGCGCGCGCAGCAGCACCCGCTGCGCGAAGGCCGTGTGGTTGTAGCCCGCTCCCTGGGTCCCCATCACCACCACCGCCAGGCCGGCTTTGGGTGCGATCATCAGCTCCGCCCCGTAGAACCCAGAGTCCCCACCCTTGGACCAACCCTCGATCCCCACAGCCTGGAGCCCGGGCTCCTGGACCGTGTCCCAGCCCAGTCCGTAGGTAAAACTGGAATACTTGACCGGATTGAAGGTCCCCAGCGTCTGGTCCACCGCCATCGCCGCCACCGACGCGGCGGCGAGGACCTGAGTCGATCCCAGCGCGCCCCGGTTGAGGAACATCCGGGCGAAAGCCGCCAGGTCGGTCGGCGTCGTGTAGAGCCCGCCGGAGGCCTGGGCACCGACGAACTCCTCCGGTTGGGCGATGCCGGAGCTGTAAAACTTCGCGTAAGCGCCGTCCGGGAACGGGGTTTCCGTGTAGGCCGAGTGCTTCATGCCCAGCGGATCGAGGATCGCCGACTGCACATACTCGGCATAGCTCTGGCCGGTCACCGCCTTGACCAGTATCTCCATCAACGTGAAGCCGTCATTGCAATAGACGTTCATGTAGCCGGGCGCGGCCTTGAGCCGTTCTGCCGCCAGGGCGGCCAACACGTTGTCGGCGTAGCCTGGTATCGGCTGGAAGGTGAATGCGTCGCGGTAGGTTGTCCCAGGCAGGCCCGACGAATGGTTGAGCAGCATGCGCACCGTGATATTCGTGTAACGGGGATCGGCCATGCGGAAGGACGGCACATAGTGGACCAGTGGCGCGTCCAGCTCCACGAGTCCCCGCTCGACCAGTTGCATCACGGACGCCGCCGCGAACATCTTCGATGTCGAGCCGATGCCGAACAGGGTCGTGGCGCTGGGCGGTTGCCGGGTGTCCAGATCGGCGAATCCGTAATTCGTGGCCCAGACCAG
>JBAXTC010001053.1:0-2254 GCA_037130375.1 Verrucomicrobiota bacterium
CCAATGTGCGGGACAAGAAAGGCACTCCTCCGGTTTTCTATACGGTCAATAGCTCGGATGACCTCCAGCTAGGGCGTGGCAACCACGCCGCGCACAATCGCAGTTGAACCGGCTATTTTGGTCCCTTCCATCGGCTCGACTCGTCCAGCCAGGTGTGCTCCGAGGAATGCCTCTGCGCGGGCGTTAAAGTCCGTGCGATTCTCAGGCCGGGCAAACCCGTGGCCTTCGTCCGGGTAAACGACATAAATCACGTTCCCGTGGTTCCTTTCGATAGCGGCAACAATTTGCTCCGATTCAGCCTTTTTGACCCTCGGATCGTTGGCGCCCTGCCCAATGAGCAGCGGACGAACAATTCGATCGGCAGAGTTCAATGGGGAGGCTTTCCTCACCAACTCAGCATCCTTGGGATCATTCACGTCCCCTAAGCGGACGTTGAAAACCGAGAGTATCGGTTTCCAATAAGGCGGGATCGAACTGATTAAGGTCTTGAGGTTTGATGGGCCGACGATGTCAACGGCACACGCGAAAACTTCCGGCGTGAACGTGATCGCCGCCAGGGCGCAATAGCCACCGTAAGAGCCGCCCATGATGCCGATCTTCTTAGGGTCTGCATAGCCTTCCTTCACGGCCCAATTGACAGCGTCAATCAAGTCATCGTGCATCTTGAGCCCCCACTGCTTGTTGCCGGCATTCAGAAAGCTCTTTCCGTAACCGGTGGAGCCACGGAAGTTGGGTTGCAGCACGGCATACCCGCGATTGGCCAGCCACTGCGCGTAACCATTGAATCCCCACTCGTCCCGCGCCCACGGACCACCGTGGGGAAAAAGCACCATCGGAAGGTTCTTGGGCGGCACGCCCACAGGCAAGGTCAGATAGCTGTTGATCTTCAGCCCGTCGCGGGCGGGAATGACCACCGCTTTCATTTCGGCCAGGGACAACCCGTCGAGTTTGGGCCGCGTGGTGAACAGGAAAGTGCCCTGCTTCGCCTTGCGATCCCAACGATAGAATCTGCCCGGCGCGCGATCGGATTGGTAGCCGACCAGCCAGATATCGTCGGCCTCGGTGCGGTTGGCGATGAAGAAATCACCATCGTTCAACTTCGCCAGGCTGTCGAAATCATCCTTTACGGACGCATCCACCACTTGCCACTTGGTGCGCCCCGGTGAGAACGACACCGCTTCCACGACATACCGGCGCGGATGAATCATCACGTCCCCGGCATCGACCTCGCCGCTGACCGCGAGCACTTTCTCTTTGCCATCAGCCAGGTTCTTTTCCACCACCGCAGCGGTGTCGCGTCCAATGGACGACATCAGATAGAGCGACTGGCCATCTTTCGTGAAGCCCAGCGCATTGAGTATTTCCTCCGGACCCACCTTGAGAAAGGTCTTCCAGGGCGATTGCTGGTCGGCCCGGACGCGAATCTCCGTCCCCCCTTCCGGAGTGGCGATTTGCGCCGAGCGGATGCGGAATTGCGCATCCGCACCCCAGCCGGACACGTCGCCCGGGTTTTCGGTGTCCAATTCGAGCGCGCCATTCTTCAAGTTGAGCCGATAGACGTCGAAAAGCGTGCGGTTACGGAGATTGAGCTCGACCAGGACTTCGTTCGGGAAGTCGGGATTCAAATCCGTGACCTGCGCCCGCACACCCTGGAAGGGGGTGCAATCCCGCACGTTGCCGGAGTCCAGGTCCACGCCGTACACATGAAAATTCTCGTCGCCGTCACTGTCCTGCAAATACAGCAGGTTGCGGTTGTCTTTGGCCCAAAAATACTGGCGGATGCCGCGTTTCTTGTCCGCAGTGATGATCTTGTCGTCATCCTTGCCGACGGTCTGCACCCAAACCTGGAGCACGTTATTGGTGTCGGGTGCCAGCCACGCCAGGCGTTTGCCGTCTGGAGACAACGCCGGAGAGGTTCGTTCCGGGTTTCCAAACAGCAAGTCCCTCGAAATCAGGGGAGGCAATTCGCCTTGCACTGTTGCAGGCAGGACCAGAGAGAGCATAATGGTGATTAGCAATATGGTTTTCATTTGATTCGCTTTTCCTGCCGTCAAGGTCGCAGCCTACGCGACGTTGTCAAAGAGCATTTTTCCAGGGCAGCTAGTTAGCGACATCGGTCTCATCTTGGCTGGGTCGATTTCGCCCAGTCTTGGCTGGCTCAAACCGCCCATCGACACCATAGCACCTGCGTTGCACCTGCGTTGCACCTCCGTAGTACCTCCGTTACACCTCCGTTACACCTCCGTAGTACCTC
>JBAXTC010001054.1:0-2246 GCA_037130375.1 Verrucomicrobiota bacterium
TGGATGGTGGATGGTGGATGATGGATGGTGGATGGTGGATGGTGGATGGTGGATGATGGATGGTGGATGGTGGATGATGGATGGTGGATGGTGGATGGTGGATGGTGGATGATGGATGAGAAGTATGAAACCTGAGTTGATGAAACGGCAGAACCTAAACCGGCACTACATGAGACTGGAGACGTGGCAGCGGGGAATGGACTTGTTTGAACTCGTGTTCAAGGAAACTCATGGAGTGACTGGTTTCAAATTGCGGTCCCAAATCACCGACGCGGCCCAGTCCGTTGCCGCCAACATTGCGGAGGGCTACTGCCGCCGCACGCTTCCCGAATACCTTCAATTCCTCTACACCGCCAAGGGGTCACTGGGCGAGTGCCTCACCCAAGCACTCGGCCTCCTGCGCGTGGGCCTCCTCACCCTTCAGCAATTTGAGAAGATAGATGTCCTGCACTACGAGGTTGAGAATAAACTTCTCGGCTTGATCCGCTCCCTGGAAGCAAAGCGGGCAGATCACTCCTGGGACGACCCGCTGCCCCCGGCCCATCATCCACCATCCACCATCCACCATCCACCATCCCTTACCTCCCCCCCATGAGCACTGAATTCACCCAAGACCTGGTCATCTACATCAAGGCCGGCTACCCGATCATTAACCTCCTGTCCAGCGAGGAAGACCGTGTGCTGGCGCGCGTGGACGAACTGCGCCGCGACACCGTCCGCTGGAAGGAACCGCGCGAGCTGTTCATCTGGACCATCTCGCGAGGGTGGCTCACGCCCGAGGGCCAGCCGGCGGGCAAAGAGGACACGCGGGATCCGGTCGCAGCCCTGACTTTCGTCCGCAAGTACGAGCGTCCGGCACTGTTCCTCCTGAAGGATTTTCATCCCTACCTGGAGGAGCGGACGCAGAACGCCTCGCTCATTATCCGCCTCGTGCGCGACCTGGCGCCGCACCTGGCGTCCAGCGCCAAGACGATGATTTGGGTGTCGCCCGTGCTGAAGATTCCGCCAGAGCTGGAGAAGGACGTCACGGTGCTGGACATGCCGCTGCCGTCCGAGGCCGAATACCGGGGCATCCTCGACGACTTCATCCGGCGCTATGGGTCCAGCTCCAAGGTCGTGTTCAACCTGGACGAGGACGGCAAGGACCTGATCGTGAAAGCCTGCCAGGGCCTGACCAAATGCGAAGCCGAGAACGCCCTGGCCAAGGCGATTGTGGGGCGCGGGCGGCTGGACGTGGAGGACGTGCGCTCCATCCTGGAGGAGAAGGAGCAGATTATCCGCAAATCAGGCATCCTCGAGTTCTGGGGCGCGGTGCAGGACTTCAACGCCGTTGGCGGGCTGGCCAGCCTCAAAGCCTGGCTCAAGCAGCGCAACCAGGGCTTCAGCCAGAAGGCCCGCGACTTCGGCCTTCCCTATCCGCGAGGCGTCTTGCTGGTGGGCGTGCCGGGGTGCGGCAAGAGCCTTTGCGCCAAAGCCGTCGCCGCCGAATGGAAGAAGCCGCTGCTCAAGTTCGATCTCGGCCGCGTTTACGCCAAATACGTCGGCGAGGCGGAAGCGAACATGGACAAAGCGCTGCGGGTGGCGGAAGAAGTGGCCCCGGCGGTCTTGTGGATTGATGAGCTGGAGAAGGGCCTGGCCGGCACCGGCGGCGGCGGCGATGGCGGCGTGGCCTCGCGCGTCTTTGGCAAGCTGCTCACCTGGATGGAGGAGAAGAAAAAACCGGTGTTTGTGGTCGCCACAGCCAACGACATCTCCAAGCTGCCACCGGAACTGCTCCGCAAAGGCCGCCTGGATGAGATATTCTTCGTGGACCTGCCCGGCCCAACCGAGCGGGCGGAAATCCTCATGATCCACCTGGCGCGCCGTGGGCGGGCTCCGGCGGATTTCGACCTCGCAGCTCTGGTCCACGCCACGGACACCTTCAACGGCGCGGAACTGGAAGAGGTCGTGGTGAGCGCGCTCTACGAGGCCTTCTCGGACAAACAGGACCAGCCGGAGCCCAAGCTGCTCTCGCGGCACCTCCTCAAAGCCGCCGCGCAACTCGTCCCGCTGGCCCGCACCCGCCAGTCCCAGATCGAGGACCTCCGCGCCTGGGCCTCGAAGAACTGCCGCATGGCGGCGCGCCCCCCGGAAAGCACCGAAATCGAGCGCCAGGCGACCGAGAGCCTGGTGGAAAAGCAGGCGAGGTTGCTCGATCTCCAGTAGTCGCGTGGGGGGGGCGGGTGGATGGTGGATGGTGGATGGTG
>JBAXTC010001055.1:0-2241 GCA_037130375.1 Verrucomicrobiota bacterium
CCCAACAGCGGCGGCAATCAACTCAAGCACAAGTTCTACGCCACATGTTCTGCTGTGGTCGCCAAGATCAACGAAAAACGCAGCGTCGAACTGTGTCTGCTCAATGGGAAAGGCTGGATCTCGGTGGGCAACATCACCATTCCATCCAACTTTGACGTGCCGGAGGTGGGCACGGTAATTGAAGCACGGTATCTGTATGCCTTCCGAGAGAGCAATGCCCTGTATCAACCGGTGTATCTGGGGCCTCGGCAAGACGTAGAACAACATGAGTGCGTCCTCTCTCAGCTCAAATACAAGGGCACCGGAGACGAAGACCTGACCTAAACGAGAGACGGCACCAGATCGGTGCGCGTTTCAATCCCTGAGCCAGTCATGCCCAAGCGGTGTGGCTGGCTCTTTCATTTCGAACCACATCATCATCATCACCATCAACATCAAAAAACAAAACAACAAAGGAAAATAAATGAACAATGAAATCGTAATCCCCGTGCAGGAGCTTAAGGATGCTCTGCCCGGTCTGAACAAAATCGTCGGCAATTCGAGAAATCTGCCCGTGCTGCAATCAGTCCGTGTGTCCCGTAATGCAGAAGGCAAGGTCAGCATCATGGCAACCGACCTTGAATGCATGGCCACGTTCACGGTCAAGGACACGCAGCCAGGCCCCGCAGTCGATATGCTGGTGCCCCTGGAGCAACTGACCAAGACTGTGAAAAGCATGAAAGTGGGCACCATTGGTCTGGTCCCCGAAGGCAAAGAGAAGGTCAAGCTGCGATATTCAATCGGTGGCAACTTGGTCGAGCAGAATATCAACACGTTGCGGGTTGATGAGTTTCCACCGGCATTGAAGGTCAATCAGCCCAGCGTTCCGTTGGAAATTGGGTTTGGTGCAGCATTACGGCAGGCGCTCGAATGCTGTAGTGATGATTCGTCCCGTGCCATCCTCAGCGGAGCTTTCCTGGATGTGACGGACAAGAAGTTCCATTACGTTGTCGGGACGAATGGTCGGTTCCTGTATACCGCCAACTCGTTCTGCTTCGACCTGCAGAAATCAATTATCATCCCGGACTCGAAGTTCCTGGAATGGCCTCCGTTTATGGATGATGAGCCGTCTTCATTGAGCATGGAGCCAGGGGAGGATGCAGCGCCAGCCAAAGATGGACGGCCCGGCAGGGATGCAACGCCAGGATGGGTGAAGCTCGAATCCGGCCAATGGACCTTCATCACCAAGGAGGTTTACGGTACATTCCCAGACTGGAAACAGGTTGTGCCCGTCACCGATAGCAAATGGACCCGCGTTACCCTGAGTGACCAGGCCATAAAACAACTGCTGCTGGTGGCTCCGAACCTGCCGGGGAACGATGGTGTCAGTTACGCCGTGAGGTTGAGGATCACCGCCAACCACTTGAACGTGGAGGGGCACAACAAAGACGAAGAAGAGTGGACCAGCATTCCGATTGATGCAGAGGTCCAAGGCAAACCGGTCCACGCCGCGTTGAACCGCAATTACCTGCTCAAGGCCCTCAGATTCGGTCTCAACCAAATCGACATTGAAGATCCGTTGAGCCCAATTGTGTTCTCCAAGGGCGGCAAAAAGATGGTCATCATGCCAGTCAACCTGGATGGTTCAACAAGGACAAAAGCCGCCACAGCCACTCAACCGAATCCAGAAGCATCCACCTCGGCCATCCCGACCACACCGCCAGAACCAACCGCGCCCCAGGAAGAAGCAGAAACGAAAACCGAAAAAGAAAGGACAGCAACAATGCCCAGAACACCCGAAGCGACGACACCAGAAACAGCGCCCGTTACATCCCAGCCAATAGAATCCCCTGCCTACCAACACCACGGCAACGGGAACAACAACGGGAACAACGGAACCGGCATCAAATCACTCGTCGAGCACGTGGAACAGATCAAGGACGACCTCAAAACCGTTATCCGTAACCTGAGCACCGTAATTGATGCAGTAAAGGCCGCTGAGAAGGAGAAGCGCACGAACGACAAAGACATCGACGCCATCCGCAGCAAGCTCCGCCAAATCCAGAACGTGACAATCTGAGCGGAGTCCACGCAGTCAACAAGGGCCAGGCATCTTTCATGGTGCCTGGCTCTTTTTCAAAGGAGTTCAATGGATCAAGACCAAATCGCAAAGTTAGTTTGTACCGCAATCGGCTGTGTCGTCGCATTTTATCTGTTCATGTGGTTGCTACCCTACATCGCTCTTGGCATGGCCCTGTACGC
>JBAXTC010001056.1:0-2241 GCA_037130375.1 Verrucomicrobiota bacterium
CCCCCGGGCACCATATTCCCCGTTTCCGCCGCCATGCTTCAGGACAAGGAAGCCTACGATGTCGCCCTTGAAAACTTCTCCCTCCCACTGCTCCCTCTCGTCGAATACAGGCTCGACTACCAAGGCCGCATGGCCGTTCAAAACGAGACCGCGCTGCGCTACCGCTTCATCGACATGACTGCGCAAACTGAAGCTCTTTTTGTTTTCGTCGAGCGCGTCATCGAAACCGACCTCGTTCAGGAGCTCGATTTCGTTCGCAATTACGACACAGCCAAGTCCGCCCTCCAAGCCATCGTCGATATGCCGGATCGCCTCATCGATTTGTTCATCCGCCTACCGGAGTGGATGCCTAGCACCTCCCAAGCAACACGCTTGCAACAGGCTTGTAGCGCGCTTTGGCCAAGGGAGTCGAAAATTAGCCGGGATTGCGGAGAAAAGGCAGAAGGAAGTCCACCCTCCGCAGTGTCGCTACGGAGGACGGGAAGGCAGAATGAAGAAATCGAGGGAAGAGGGCAGAACTCAACCTGCCCTCGCGAAAGTCAGGGGCACGTTGACCTTTACAAAGAGGAGAAAGCCAGTGAGCGGACCGCATTGACAGAGGCGGGGCTTGGACTTTTTGGTCCTGGCGACTTGGTCCCAAAGGATACGCTGCTCCTCGGTCAACTCCCGCCACCGGGCGGAGACCGCGCCGAAAGTCTCGCGGACAGCGATCTGAGCGTGGGTGCGCGGATTGTACGGGATAAAGGCAGGATAGCTGAACTGGCCGTAGCGATTGCGCTGCCAAACTGTGTTCCCGCGTTTGCCCGACTTCGGAATGTCGAGGACTTTCATAAACGACTTGATGGTTACTCTAGCACAGACGGCAGAGGCTGTAAATAAGTCTTTATGAGAACCTGTGGACGCCATCACAAGCCTATTATAAAACCGTAAAGGAATCATGAGAATGTAATATGAGCTATGCCTGCCGCGAGCGCTTGATGCCGCGACCGCGCCACATGGCGCCTGAGGTGGCCTGGAAGAACAGTCCTGGAAGAACAGCTTGTGTCTTACTTTGGTGGGTGTATTCTTACCGACATGATAACAACTCTTTCGACCAAAGGGCAGACGGTTATCCCGGAAAGCATCCGGGAGCAGGCCCGGTTGAAAACCGGAGACAAGCTGGATGTAGGTTACATCAACGGTCTGGTGGTGTTGCGCAAGCGGGTGCCGTTGACGCCGGCGCAAGCGCGGGCCTTAATCTTGTCTGGCCGTGAATTGCCGGCCCAGACCGCCGCGGATGAAGCCCGGGTCCAGGAGGCGGTGGCCACCGTTCGCAGGCGCAGACATGCCGCGTGAAAGTAGTCTTTGACACGAACGTGGTCGCCAGCGCGAGCTTTTGGCGGGGCAAGCCCTTCGATTGCCTGGCCGCCTGGGCTCGGGGCCGCTGCCGGGCCTTCGTCAGCCCGCAGCTCCTGGCCGAATACGGCGATACCATCGAGGAATTAGCGGCGCGCTACCCGGAGAAACAACGGGTCGCGTGGGTCGAGTCCCTCACTGCCTCGGCTGACTTGGTGTTTCCCACGGAACGGGCCAGGGGCGCAACCCCTGATCCAGACGATGAAATGCTTTTGGAGTGCGCGCTGACCGCGGAAGCGGAGTTCATCGTCTCCGGGGATAAGCGCCATCTGCTCGCGCTGCGGGAGTTCCGAGGGACAAGGATTGTCTCGTGCGCCGCATTCCTGAACCTGCTCCAGCCCGCCGACTGACCCAAAGGCGCCGGTGGGGCCGAGGCAAACCGGCCAGGGCCCAGAGGAGGGACGGCGCTGGAAGCGGCCCAAACCACCCCGGCAATCGAAATCCCGTCAGGCGGTGGCTGCCCCTGACAGTGGCGGGGTAGCTCATTGGCTGCCTGGGCTGTCGGACTCAATCATTCAGGGTGCTTACAATGTCCATTACTCCAAGTACTAACCGGGCGCATCCTGGCACTGCCACCACCCTTAGCCTTCGGGACCCAGCCGGAGCGCGGCTAGGGACAGCCGCGCTCCGGGGGCAGTGTCGAGATGCGCCCCGGGGGAACGGGAGAACAATATGAGAAATTACTTCTCGACACGGGTGCCGGTTTCTAGTTTCATTCAAGCATCAGGGAGTTCAGAGCGGTGGAAAATGACGGGGCATGAGGACTCGGTCTCTTGATTTCCATTGGGGCTGCCGCGACCTGTTCCGTCGTGCTTGGTGGCAGTGCAACGTTGTCGAACGGAACGG
>JBAXTC010001057.1:0-2241 GCA_037130375.1 Verrucomicrobiota bacterium
ATAACGACATGAAGCCCGCCACTCCTGCTCCCATCCAAACCAACCCGGCTGAGACGCAAGGGACTTCCCGTAGCCCGTGGTACTGGGTTCCGAGCCTCTACTTTTCCGAAGGCATCCCCTACGTCATCGTCATGACGATGTCGGTGGTCATGTATAAACGGCTTGGCATCTCCAACACGGACATCGCCCTTTACACAAGCTGGCTGTATTTGCCGTGGGTCATCAAACCGCTGTGGAGTCCCTTTGTCGATATCACCCGCACCAAGCGTTTTTGGGTGGTTACGATGCAGTTTCTGGTCTCGTTGGGGCTGGCGATGGTCGCGTTTTCAGTCCAGGGCTCGGCGTTCTTCAAATGGTCCTTGTTCCTCTTCTGGATCATGGCTTTTGCGTCGGCAACGCATGACATCGCGGCCGATGGCTTTTATATGTTGGGCCTGTCCAAGCACGAGCAGGCCTGGTGGGTGGGGCTGCGGAGCACTTTTTACCGGACGGCGATGGTCGTGGGCAGCGGGTTGCTGGTGGTGCTGGCGGGCGTGCTGGAAAGCAAAAATGGGTTGCCGCCGGTGAACATCCCCGTGCAGGCGAGCGCCACGGCGTCATTGGTCTCGGATTGGGATCCCGCCGCAGTCAAGCTTCCGGCACAGGATGGCGAGCTGCGGGTCATCGCCCAACCCAACCCGTTGCAGATCGCCCTGGCCGATCGCAGCGCCCAGGAAGCCAAGGTGGTCATTCAGAAGGCCAGGGCATGGAACGCGACACACCGTTTTGTTGCCGAGGACAACCCGGCGCCAGCCAAGACGGATCCCAAGTCAGAGTCGTGGTGGAAGATGAACATTTCCGGGCCGTTCGGCCGCTTTTTGGCGACACGATTCCCCAAGTCGTCCGGCAGCAAGGCCGCGCCCGTTCCCGTCGCTGGCAACGTGGGGGTGATCTATGTGTCGCTGTCGAAGCAACCGCCGGCGGGGCGGGAAATTGCGGTCAACGTGGGACGCAAGCTGAGCGGGATCGAGTGCATCGGCTTGGGCAAGAGCGACAAAGGTTTCCGGCTTATGACGAGCGAACGGTTGGTGTTCAACTCCGATAACTGGAACCAGCCGGCGATGGCGGTCATCCAGCTTGATCCGAACCTCAAGAAAGACACGGAGGTAACTTTCGTCACCAGCTCGGGCAACATTCCGGTGGCATGGTCGATCACGCTTTTCGTTGTGGCGGGGCTGTTCCTGGCATTCACTTGCTGGCATAGCGTCATGCTGCCGCGGCCCGCAAACGATGGCCCGGTGCTGACACACCACAGCCTGTTGGGTGAGTTCTTTGCCACCTTGGGGTCTTTCTTTCAGAAACCGGGGGTGTTGCTGGCGGTGGCGTTCATT
The DNA here is from genome assembly GCA_037130375.1 of Verrucomicrobiota bacterium. Classification (GTDB taxonomy): domain Bacteria; phylum Verrucomicrobiota; class Verrucomicrobiia; order Limisphaerales; family UBA8199; genus JAPLUA01. The sequence continues at coordinate 1,371 of JBAXTC010001057.1, forward strand.
CTGTTATACCGATTTGACGAAGCGCAGTTGGTGAAAGTCATTTCCCCGTTTCTGATCGATAGCCGGGATGCGGGCGGGTTGGGGCTGACGACCAGCCAGGTGGGCATCGTTTATGGCACCTTTGGCATCCTGGCCTTGACCTGCGGCGGACTCTTGGGCGGTTTCATGGCGGCAAAGTACGGTCTCAAGCGAATGCTGCCAATCATGGTAGGAGCGATGTATCTGCCCAAATTGGCATTCGTCTTACTGTCGTGGACTCAGCCAAGCAATTTTCTGATTACGTGCGGAGCGGTCGCGGTCGAGCAGTTCGGCTACGGATTCGGTTTCACCGCCTTCATGCTCTACATGTTATTCTTTGCCGACGGTCCGCACAAGACGGCGCATTTTGCGATTTGCACCGGGTTCATGGCGCTGGGAATGATGGTTCCGGGAATGTGGAGCGGTTGGGTCGCAGACCTGGTGGGCTATAAACATTTCTTCGCCTGGGTCATCTGCTCGGCGCTGCCGGGCTTCACGCTGGCGATGCTGCTCAACCGAAAAATCGATCCGCAGTTCGGGAAGAAGACGTCGTAGAAAAACCGGGGTCAGAGGTCAACCCATAGTCTGGCCTATGGACGCAGAAAAGCTCTGACCCGCACCGCAGATCAAGTCTCCCGCCTGGCCATTCTTCCCCGCCAACGAGCGGAATCCGCCTCGGCTCTCGCGTTTTCGTAGGCATCTCCCGTCCCCATAACTACTTAACACATCGACAATCAACCAGAGCCTCCCCCTCGCAGCCAGAATTACACCGTAGTACCTCCGTTACACCTCCGTTACACCTCCGTAGTACCTCCGTTGCACCTCCGTTGCACCTCCGTAGTACCTCCGTTGC
>JBAXTC010001058.1:0-2240 GCA_037130375.1 Verrucomicrobiota bacterium
TTCGTCCTGGGAAGTGTATTTCAGCAGGCCATAGCCGTTGGTTTGCACCGTCAAGACGCCGTTGTTGAGGGCGAAGTTGCGGATCGGCGCTTCCATCGGCATGAGTTCCGGGTTGAGGGCCGTGGGAATGAGGGTCGGCGCGCTATTGGTCGGCCCCGACGCGTAGGTCATCACCTGGCAATCCACCGGCCAGTCGGCCAGGTACTGGTCCTTCTCGATCGGCCACTGAATGCCGGCCACGCCGGTATTCATCCAGTAAACCTCGGCATCCCACGGGTCGTACAGAGTCTGATAAACGGAGTAGAGCCAGCCTTCCATCGCGCTCTTGCCGCTGGAGGAAGCGTGGAGATAGAGGGTGGCGTCTCCGGTGTCGTTCGCCCCGCTGGTGATCTGGGCTTGCAGACTGTCGGTGCCGTAGTAGGTGTCTTGCGGCAGCAACCGTTGGCCGATGGCGACGTTCTGATAGACGATGTCCGGTGCCAGCACCTGCACCACCTCCCAACCGATCTGGTTGGCAAAGGCTCCCGTATCGAACAACTCGATCACAAACAGCCCGTTGCAACCCTGCGCCCGCAGGCTCTTGCTGCCATTGCTGTCGTCAATCCAGACCGTCGCCGAGAAATCGGTCACGATATTGGTCACGGTATTGGTCCAGCCGGTCCCGGTGGTCGTGACGATGTTTGTCGTCACCACCGGCGGAAGCACGTCGTCGTTGTAGTGGATTCGGGCGAATTTGCCGTTGAGCGACACGACGGGTGAATAATAAGGCGCCTCGGTCCAGAAAAGCTTTTCGGGGCGGCGGGTGGCTACGCCAGACACATCGTAGGTCACCGTGCTGGTGGAGCCGTTCGCCATCAGCCATTGCAGAACGACACTGCCGTGCGAGGCGGCAATCACTTGCCCGGTGGACAGCACAAAGAATGCGGCATTGGCGGGGAAGATGGCAAATGGGACTGTGTTCGGGATCGCGCCGGCGGGCGGCGCAAGCACGTCGCCAATCGCCGCATCCGGCACAACCTCGGCGAAAGGCTCGCCTACGCTCGATCGGTTAAGCAGGTAGGTGCCGTCCGTAGGGATGCTCGGCGTAAAGCCGCCGGGCAAGCTATAGAGGTCCGAATGGCCATTGTAGCACATCGTGGCATGAACAATTCCGTTGGTCAGGATGCCGCTGAGGCCGTTGGTGTCGTACCATGGATTGACGTAATCCGCGTCGCAATCGTACGCCGCCTGGGCGGTCGGGGCGCTCCAGCACAGCGCCAGAAGCAATGCTCCACGCCACCGCCACAACCCACTTGTTTTTGTCTGCATTTCAAGGTCCATAGTCGCTCCTGTTTCTTATTGTCATCACGCTTGGTTCATCCGTCGGGCGGCCGACCGCCTTCGCTGGCCACCCATTCACAGGGCCGCCCCAAATGGCAGGAATTGATAGGTAAAAGCTACGGAGCCCGACTGCCCGTTTTTTGAGCTTATCGTGATGGATTGCCCAGCTTTCACCGGAATAAGCCTGACCGCCTGAACGCCCGCCACGTTGGCCGGCGTCATGCTAGTGGGAGTTATGGTGATTTGGGTTTGGCTTCCATATTCAACGCTAATAGTATAGTATCCACCTTGGGAAGGGGGAACCGTTAAGGCGAGCAGCCCGTCTTGCGGTGCCGCAACCGCAATTGAGAAAGTTGCGTTGTATCCATAGTAAAAGATGTTTCCGCTGGGTTGGCCTGCCGGCTGAAGCATGCGGACAGACCCAAAAACGATCGTCCCATTCGTCGAACTCAGGGAGTTGACGATTAATTCTGAAGCCTGCAAGACCCCTTTAAAAGTCACGGGTGCGTTGGCCCAAAGCCCGTTAGGCCGGGCCTCGACCACACCGGCTAATGGCGACCCGGTGATCGGCGAGCCAGGATTCAAGGCGATGGCATAAAGGGAGTCTGGAGGCCAGTTGCCTCCTCCTCGAGAAAGGAGGTTGGTCGCATTGAGCAAATTGTGGGCATCCTCGCACCAATGCGCCGTCACGCAGTACGGGGCGCTTAGAAACTGTCGAACAGGCGTGATCTGCAAGGGGGAAGGGACCGAACCGGACGGCGTTTGCACCACCGTGATACCCAGATAGACCGGTCCACCGGCAAAGGCGGCCAGCAGGTCACTCGCCTGCGGTGGGATCAGCAACTCGGTCCCGGCATCCGTCAACGTGGCGTTGAACACGCCGTTGGACGCCACATAGACGGAGGAGAACGCCCGCGCCC
>JBAXTC010001059.1:0-2239 GCA_037130375.1 Verrucomicrobiota bacterium
CCACGATTATCGGAGTGTTAGCGCCGACTCCCCTCGGCGGCTACGATTTCTTGAATCTGCCCTGGGACTTCAGGCTCATGCGAGCTTGGCGGTTGACCAGGACGATCTTGCCCTACAACTTTCCCGCCAGGACATCCAAGCCGACCTGCGCCACCTTGAGATCAGATTCGGAAGGCCCCCCACTGAAAGCTGCGATCAGCCATCCGGCTTTCCCCTTCTTGATCAAACCACCCTGCCAGCCTGTTTCGCCAGTCATCGGAGGCCGACCGGCACTTCCACTGTCCTTCAAGGTTTCCGCCATTTCCGCCGCTTTGGAATAGGCGATGGCGAGCAGATTGGCCCCATGATTCTTCTCGGTCGGGGCGTTCTTGATCGTGCCAACCACCACCATCTTCGAGGACCATGATTGCGTGCTGTCCCCTTCAACATAGGCCACCACCCCAACCCCTTTGATTTTGAGTTCCTCAGCTCGTTTGGTCATCGCCATCAGAGCAGAATCCGCCAGTTCGTCGAAGACCTTTCCAGGCTTCAGGTTTGCTGGGGGAGAAGCTGATTGCGCGAAGGCTGAGAGAGCGACCAGGAGAATCAGGAAAGCGTGTTTCATCTGACCAGCATACTCCCTGGGCGAAACCAGGAAACATAATTCCGGAGGGGGGCCGGGTGCCTTGTGGTCCTCGACAGCGTAAGTTCTTTTCACTGGTGTCCATTGTTCAAGTGTCACGAGGCTCTCTGGGCAGGAGGTTCGACGGGCAGGTCGAGGAAGAGTTGCGGGAAGTAGAACTCGTGGACTTTCGCCGGGAAGGCGACGCGGAGCGGGCCTTTGCGACTGGGCGTCTCAAAAAAGCCCTCATCAAGGCCCAGTTTGGTGATCTCCGCAGAAACCGTAGCTCCCTTGCCGGTGATTTGCTGCACGCGTGAGCGCGGGATTTCGCCTTCATCCGCGAGCGTGCGGGTCACGCTCATGAGCGCTTCGCGATAGCGATTGAGGTGCAAGGCTTGAAACTGGAAGTAGCGTTCGATGCGCGTGCGCAGTGCGGGCAGGCCGATCAGTCCGCTCATGAACTGGATCTGGTCGAGCATCGTTTCGAGAAAGAACACACAAAAGTCGGCCAGTGCCGCGTCCGAGAGATTGCCGCGGCCATCGAGATCGCCGCGACGACCCTGGTCGGCGGCTTCCAGGCAGGCGTAATAGCGCTGGCGCCAACGGGCCAGCCCGCGGGACAGTGTCCACAGACCGTGGCCGGCAATGCCGTGCCGGATAAGCTGCGCGTGGGATTGGAGCCGGATCACGCGACCGTTTCCGTCGCCAAACGGGTGAACCCAGGCAAGGCGATGATGGGCGGCAGCGATGGCCACCAGACGATCGGTTTCCACAATCTGTTTGTCTCTGTAAAAGGACTGGAAACGGCTGAGGAAGTTTGGCAAGGCTGCAAAATCCGGCGGAGTATGCTTACCGACATCCACCATGAAATCGCGCAGGCATCCCGGCTGGATCTGGTAACGCTGCCCGCTTTTGGTGGTGGCCCACTGTAGCGACTCGGGGAGACGGGTATAAAACTCGCGGTGGAGCCAACAGAGGAAATCAGGGGAATAAACATCCACCGACTCTCCAGTCAGTCGTTCTTCCATGAGTTTCTCCACAGCGATATGGGCCAGACTGAGTTGCTGGTTGTCATGCTGGGTTTGATCGTGCGAGAAATCGCGCTTCATCGCCCGTTCAATGTCTCGGGGGATGGTCTTGTGGCCCTCAATCAGGTTGGAATAATAGCAGTTCATTTCGCGGACCATATCCGCTAACCGCTGGAGCACCAGAGGTGAATGAACCTGTCCGGTAAGCCGGCCAGACGCCTTTAGTATTTCACAGGTCAATTCAGAAATACGGACACTCTGCCCCGTCGGGAGCAAGGGCTCCATCGCACTGGGCTGCCTGTAAACTTCCATAAAACAGGGTTGTTCCGAAAATCTCGATGAAAATGTAGCATGCAATTAATATGCTTACAAATAGATAGTTACGAATATGCAAGCCTCGATTCTTGCAATAAAATGAAAATCTTTGTGAAAATCATACGCACGGCGTCGTCCACCCAGATGTCCTCATCCAGCTCTTCCCAGCGCAAGGTGAGGCCGTGGAGGCGCAGTTGAACATGACATGATCAAGCAGGTTTTGCGGCGCGCGGGCGAGCACAGGGTGGTTTCAAGAATTCGTAGCCGCCGACGGGAGTCGGCGCTAACACTCCGA
>JBAXTC010000106.1:0-15113 GCA_037130375.1 Verrucomicrobiota bacterium
CCTTCTGGCACGAGCAAGGACGGCATGAAGTGGACTTTGTGATTGAGTTGGGTCGCAAGATTTTCGGTATCGAGGTGAAAGCGGCCACCCGCTGGAGCGAGGGCGATCTTTCCGGCTTGCGGGCATTTCTGGAGCGGACGCCCGCCTGCGTCGCCGCCGTGCTGGCTTACAATGGGAAGGAAGCCGTGAAATTGGGCGAGCGTTTGTTTGTCATCCCGATTGGGCAACTGCTGGAGTAGCTGAGCGCAATTCTCCATGTTGGCCGTTGCAAGCAAGCTGAGTGTGGCCGGGAGTTCCCCCAGCCGACACCCGGAAACCGAAGCCCTCACCAACGCCACCGTCATCCTCGACCCCGGCGAACACTGTGCAGCCCGACGCCCTCTTGCGCCGCCTGCCCGAACACGGCGGACTCACCCGCGTGAACGAAGACGGCTACCTTGCCGGCCCGCCAGAATTGATTGTGGAAGTGGGGCCAGTTCCGACTCGATTGACCTGCGGGACAAACGCCGGGCCTACTGCCGCAACGGCGTGCGCGAATACCTGGTCTGGCTGGTGGCCGAAGCGCGCCTGGAATGGTTCTGCCTGGAAGACGACGACTACCGTCCGCAATTGCCGGACGCATAGACATGCACCGCCAGCGGCAGGAAATCGTCTGCGAATCGGCCTTGCCCCGCTGCAAGCTGACGGTTTTCAAACAGCACGTCCACTTTGGTCCCCGTGCGACGCTGCAAATCAAACTCCACTCGGCACGCTGCTTTGGAGGGATTCACGGCCAGCAAATAAAGGGTATTCCCCTGCCGAAACAGGCTCGCCTGCACCGGACTCTCCTTCGTTATCAAACTCCATTTTCCCGCCGGCTCCGTGGACATGAGCGCTGGGGTGAGGGTCTTGACCTCGGCGGCGATGGACTTCATCCATCCCCACATCTCACGGTACTGCGGCAGAACCCGCAGATCGTAGTAGCAATAATAAATCAGCCCCTTCGCGCCATGAATCAGGCCGAGATAGGTCATGCAGCGTTCTTCTTCGCGGGTCGGCGCCCGTCCGGTGCGGAGGTCTTCGTCCGTCGGCGGGTGGCCGCGATCCGGGTTCTTCGAGTTATACTGATACCATGCGAATGCCTGTGGGACCAGCCACACGGGTTTGTTATCCCATACGGCCTTCCGAGCGCCCGTTACGAAACCGGCGACGCGCGTGATTGGGTCCTGAGGGATGGGATATGGATCGACACCGAGGATGTCCGTGGTCTGTGGGAAATAAGAAAACTCAGATCGGTTGCATAACACAATAAAGCAGGGATGCGCGGGATCGGCCGAGCGTATCCGGTGATAGTAATCCTCGAGTTGGGGCGCCAGCGCGTGCGGAATCTCATCATTGAGATACCACGCAAGAACGGCAGGGTGATCCCGATACGTCGCAACCACCGCGGCGGCAATGGCGTCGTTGCCGCGAATCCCTTCCCAGCCTTTGTTTGCCAGGTCCGTGGCCGTGGGGTACACATCGTTGAGGCAATAAACCAGCCGAAGGCCCGCCGCCTGCATGCGATCGAGGAAACGTCGCATTTGTTCCCGGGGAACAAGGTCGGTTCCGTACGCCAGCAAACAGTTGAATGGACTGTCGGCAATCTCCGCAAGCTGGGTTTCGTCCACCGACGCATACCATCCGATGGGGAAGAAAGGCCGGCCATCGACGATCAAACGATTGGCCCGATCCACGTAGGCTTTCAAACCGGCGGCTTCGCTTGTCGTCAGGATTCGCAGCGGCCAGGTCTGGCTCGCGAGTTCACGGTTTCCGGAGCGGACAGTCGCCTTCAGCAAGGCGTCGCCTGCGGTTAACCCTTTGACCGCGATAGCCAGGCAGTTTGTCGCGCCACTGGGCCGTCGCTCGATCGTGCGATGATGGCCGCTCCCCGAGATTTCCACCCGCAGTCGGAGGTCCCGGAGCTGATAACCATGCTCGTCGGGCGCCACCGCTATCTCAACTTCCGCCTCGCGCTCTCCCGGGAGAATCCAGCCGCGATAATTGGGGTGGCACAGGTGAAACTGAGCCAGGGCAGGGGGGTCAGCCGGTTCAAGCCGCAAGTGATCGATGACCAGGGTAAAACTGTTAGTCGGCCGCAAAGCGTAGAGGACGACTTCCTTCACCCGCCGGACGTCGCTATCGGCAGCGGCCTCGCGAATTGGCAATTCGGCACGATTCCACTGGTGGGGGAGCACCGAGATATGGGTGGTCCAACTGTCATCGCCCGCTGTATCGCGCAGCTTGAGTCCCAACTTGCCGGGTTGTTCCCCTTCAACCCAGGCATCGACGACGATTTTACCATACTGCGAGAGGTCGGCTGAGCCGTTGCCGAAGTCAAGCGGCAGGCGAATACCGGGCCGAGGCTCGCGGCCTTCAGCCCAGGCCGGGACCGTGAAGCGCAGCGCGTAGCGGCTCGACGACGCCCGCTCATCTGTGCGCTCGCAGGGCAAGCCCTTCCAAGCAGCCGCCGAACCCGAGCTCTCAAAGTCCGCGAGGATATTCGTCTCGGTAGGACGTCTGGTCGGGGTGTTGGATGCCGAAGACGCCTTGGCCCCGCACAAGAACGCGAGCAACGAAGTGGCGGCGGTGAGTCGCAGGACAATAACTGGAAGGTTCATGCGTTTCAGCGGTACCGTTTGGATGCCTGCTGCGCAACCTTTTTTTCAAGAGGATATGAGCATCCCGCTGAATCAAGAAGGAGGCGAAACGGTTGGTGAATGTGCAGGCGACGAGAGGCCGTCCTTACAATCGCTCTCTTGAGTTAGTTCCGTCCGCGTAGTTTTGCGAGGAGTCGGAGGAGTTCAAGATAGAGCCAGACCAGAGTAACGAGGAGAGCCATCCCGCAGTACCACTCCATGTACCTGGGAGAGCTCCGGTTGACGTTGTCCTCGACGACGGCAAAGTCGATCAACAGGTTGAAGGCAGCGATGCCGACAATCACCAGGCTGATGCCAATCCCCAGCCAGCCGGTCTCATGAATCAATGGCATCCGGGCGCCAAACATGTTCATCACGATGTCCACCAAATAGACGAGAGCGACCGCGGCGGTCGCGGCAAACACCCCTTTCACCAGCCGGTCGGTCACGCGAATGGTCCGACTGGTGTATAGCATCAACATCAGCCCCAGAACCCCGAAGGTCAGCAGCATGGCGTTGACTACGATTCCGGGGTAGCGTTGCTGCATGACCTGCGAAATGGCCCCGAGAGCCAATCCTTCGAGCAGGGCATAAACCGGGGCCGCCACCGGCGACGTTGTGGGTTTGAAAATCCCTACCAGGCAGGCGATGAACCCTCCGATCAATCCGACCAACATCAAGGGGCCGCGCAACGCGGGGTGAGTCCACGCGAACGCCGCCGATCCCATGCATAGCAGCAGCAGAATCCCCGTCTTATTGATGACCCCCTGCAAAGTCATGGTGTCGCCCCGCGACCAGGACGATGCGAAGGCGCTCTCACGTTTCAAAAGCGGATTTGATGTTTCCATAGTCCGCAAAGCATACCTTTTTCTTCTCCAATTGCAACTGCTTCTTCCGGGAGCACCGCTTTTCCACCCCATTTCCCCCAATCCGCTTGCCTTCACTTCGACGCCCCCTACACTCCGCCCGCGATGTTGAGTTTGAGTTCCCTAAACCCGCAACAAAGACAGGCCGTCGAGACCATTCGCGGCCCGGTCTTGATTCTTGCCGGCGCGGGGACCGGCAAGACGCGGGTGATAACGGTCCGCATCGCGCACATGGTTGATAAAGGGATTTCGCCCGGGAACATTCTTGGCGTCACGTTCACGAACAAGGCCGCCCGCGAAATGCATGAGCGCGTGATGAAGCTTATTCCCAAGAGAGGCGGAGGCCAGCGGTCAGAAATGCGGAGTCACGGAGCCGACTCTCGGCCTGCGAACTCCGATGCACGGCCCACCATTTGCACCTTTCACTCCCTCTGCGTTCGCATCCTGCGCCAGCACATCGAGAAACTCGGTTACAAACGCAATTTCGTCATTTACGACGAATCCGAACAGATCGGCGCAATCAAGAAGATCCTGGCGCGGATTTCGGCCAAAGGCGAAAAGACGGATCCTGCGGCGATTCTCAGTCTGCTCAGCCGCTTGAAGAATGGGGGCGAACGCGCCGCTGTGTTTGCTGACGAAAGCGTGCGAGCGATGACGGAACATATCCGCACCCGCTACGAATCCGCCCTGCGCGCCTGCAACGCGGTGGATTTCGACGACTTGATCCTGCTGACGCTCCGCCTGTTCAAGGAGTTTCCCGACGCCCTGGAAGCCTGCCGGACGAAATATCACTACGTGATGGTCGATGAATACCAGGACACCAATGCCGCCCAGTTCAATCTCGTGCAGTCTCTGACTCAGGAGCATCGCAATCTTTGCGTTGTGGGCGATGATGACCAGAGCATCTATGGCTGGCGCGGCGCTGAAATCTCCAATCTGCTCGATATGGAGAAGCATTTTCCTGAGGTCAAAGTCATCAAGCTGGAGCAGAACTATCGCTCGACAAACACCATTCTCAACGCCGCCAACGCGGTCATCAAGAACAACGTGCGCCGGCGGGGCAAGAAGCTTTGGTCGCAAAAAGGCGACGGGCCGAAGATTACGTTGTACACCTTTGCCGACGACGAGGAAGAGGCTCGGAGCATCGTCGAGCAAATCGAGTACGCCCGGCTGGCCCAGCGTATGCCGTGGGCAGACCAGGCGATTTTATTTCGCACGAATGTTCAGTCGCGTCCTTTGGAAACCGCCTTGCGGCAGGCCACCGTGCGTTATCACCTGATTGGCGGCCAGAGCTTTTTCGACCGGCGCGAAATCCGCGACTTTATTGCTTTCTTGAAGACCTTTCTCAACCCGCACGACGACGTGAGCCTGCTTCGGATTGCTAACGTGCCGGCACGGGGTCTGAGCGATGTGACGATGGAACGGCTGCTCGGCGCGAGTCACGAGCGCAAGTGTTCGGTTTTTGAGGTGATGAAGAATCCGGTAGTGACGGCTACGTTTCAGGCGAAGTCTCGCGAGAGCATCGAGCATTTTGCCGAGCTTATCGAACGCACGCGGGAACGGCTGCAGGCCGAAAGCCTGTCACGCGACCTCCACGCGCTGCAAACCGTGGCCGACCGGTTCCTGGAAGAAATCGGTTACTTCACCGAGTTGCGCCGCTCCGAAAAGAATCCCGAGACCGCCGAAAACCGCATTCGCAATCTCAAGGAGCTTATCGCCACCCTCGACGGCAACGCGGCTGTGTCCCAGCCGCCGCTCGACCGCCTCCAAACCTTCCTCGAGCACATTACCCTGGATACCGAGCGCGAGGAAGAGAAAGACGACGCCCCGGGCGATGCCGTGACCCTCATCACAATACATAGCTGCAAAGGGCTGGAGTTTCCAAACGTCTATATCGTCGGCCTGGAGGACGGCTTGTTGCCGCACTCCCGCTCAAAGGCCGAGGGCACCCTCGACGAGGAACGACGGCTCTTTTACGTCGCCATCACCCGCGCCATGCGGACGTTGTCCATCAGCCATTGCGGTGGACGCAAAAAATACGGGCAACTACTACCCTGCCACCCATCCCCCTTTCTCAAGGAGCTGCCGCCGGAACTGGTGGAGCACGCCGATGAAAAAGGAAAGCAACCTGTGACAGAAGCATCGGGAAAGCACTTTTTCGCAACGTTGCGAGATGCCCTTGGGTAGTTCCCGGTTTCAATTGGACCTGCTGACGGACCCTGAACGCTGTCGCAGCGGAGTTTCGGAAGATCGCCGTCGTTGTTCGGGAAGGAAGTCAGCAGCGCCCGATCGAGGTACTCCTACGAGGCTGCGACTTGTGGAAAGGCGGCCAATTCACGCTCGGTCCTGAGACGGAGTTGGCCGCAGGCAGCGTCGATGTCGCGGCCTTTCTCCCGGCGGAGGGTCGCGGTGACTTTTTGTTTTTCCAGAGCGCGGAGGAATGCCTCCTGCGCTTCCTCCGCCGGGCATTCCCAGGGCAAGCCTTCGACCTGGTTGCAAGGGATCAGGTTCACCTTCGCGTTCAACCGCCGCGCCAGCGCAGCGAGCGGTTGGACCTGGTCGAGACCGTCGTTCACCCCTGCAATGAGAATGTATTCGAAAGTGATCAGCCGCCCTCTGCTCTGATGATAATATTCGCAGGCGGCCGTCAGTTCGGCGAGGGGGTGCTTGCGATTTACAGGCATGATGCGGTTGCGCGTCTTGTCCGTGGCGCCATGCAGGGAGATGGCAAGCCGGAACTGAAGCGGCTCGTCCGCAAGTTTGCGGATTTGCGGGGCGAGGCCGCTGGTGGAGATGGTGATTTTCCGTGCGCCGATCGCCCCGCCCCACGGCGCATTCAGAATGCGCAGGGCTTTCAACAGGTTATCATAATTCGCCAGCGGCTCGCCCATGCCCATGATGACGAGGTTGCTGACCGCGCGGAGTTGAGGGTTGGGGGTTGGGGGTTGATGAACTGGGGCGCCAACGAGCGCCGGTGGTCCGTGGTCAGTCGTCTCTGGTCCGGGTGGCGCTTTGCCACTCGATGCTCGCCCCTCGTCACTTAACCGTTCGACAGCGAGGATTTGGTCCACGATTTCCTCGACGCCTAAATTGCGTTTCCAGCCGTCGAGACCGCTCGCACAGAACTTGCAGCCGTAGGCGCAGCCGACTTGTGTCGAGACACAGAGAGTATGGCGATCACTCGGTTCACCATAAAGCGCCGGGTTGGCCGGGATAAGCACGCTTTCGATGAGGGAATGGTCGGTCAACCGCCATAGGAATTTTTCCGTGGTATCGCGCGAGCCTTGCTTGCGAAGCAGCTCCAGCGAAGAGAGCGAGTAATGGTTGCGCAACAGCTCGCGCAAAGCCTTCGGGAGGTTTGTCATGGCCTCCCACTGCGTCACGCGATGGACATAGAGCCATCTGAGGAGTTGCTCGATGCGATAGGCAGGCTGGTCCCAGATTCGGAACTGAGCCTGCAACTCTTCGGCGGTCTGCGATTTGATGTCGGCGGACACGGACTACTTCGTCAGGTAGTATTTTTCCGCGTATTCCTGCACCATGCGCGCAGTGGTAAACTGTGGCACCAAGGTCACCATCGCCCGGCGAATTCTTTGAATCCATTGTCGAGGAACGCCTTGAGCGTCGCGCAGGAAGAACAGCGGAATGACTTCCTCCGTCAACACCTTGTAGAGATTCGCGCTATCGATACGGTCCTGCTGCTCGACGGAATCGGCGTTGGAATCCGCGCCAATGGCAAAGCCGTTCGTGCCGTCGTAGCCCTCGCGCCACCAACCGTCGAGGATGCTCATATTCAAGCATCCGTGGCAGCCGGCTTTCATGCCGCTGGTGCCGGAGGCCTCGAGAGGCCGGCGGGGGGTATTCAGCCAAACGTCGCAACCGGAAACCATCTGACGCGCGACATGCACATCGTAGTTCTCGATAAACACCAAATGTCCTTTCAAGCCGCTGTACTTGCTCAGGTGAATGATGTGTTGGATGTAGCGTTTGCCGTCGTCATCGCGCGGATGCGCTTTGCCGGCGAAAACGAATTGGACTGGCTGGGCCTGGTCGCAGGCCAGCCGGATGATGTTCTCCAACTGCTGAAAAATCAGCGGGGCGCGTTTGTAGGTGGCAAACCGCCGGGCGAAGCCGATTGTGAGCGCGTCAGGATTCAAGAGCTGATCGAACGCGATGAAGTCGCCGTGGGTCAGGTGCTGCTGCTGAATGAGCAGCCGGCGGCGCGCAAACTCGATGAGTTCCCGCCGCAGCCGATAGCGCAACGCCCAGATTTCCTCATCCGAAATGAAGTCCGGGTCCGCGATGTGCTGCCAGAATTCCGGCGAGTTGATTTGCGCCGTCAGACCTGTCGCCGGCGCGCGAAGGTTTGGCGCCACCGCGCTGGCGGAGTTGCCCGTCAGCTTGCGCCGCCAGAACCGGCGCACCGTCCCTTTCATCCATCCAAGCAAATGAATGCCGTTGGTGATATGACCGATGGGAACCTGTTCGACCGGCTTGTCCGGATACAGGCAATGCCACATGTGCCGGCTCACGCGTCCGTGCAGTTCACTCACGGCATTGGCTGCGCGCGACAATTTCAGCGCGAGCACTGTCATGCAAAACGATTCCTGTTGATTCTGCGGGTTGACCCGTCCAAGATTCATCAGCTCCGGGAACGGCACGGGGATTTTCGTGCGAAACCGCTGCATCGCGTAGTCCATCAAATCCGGGCTGAAGCGATCATGCCCAGCCTCCACCGGTGTATGCGTCGTGAAGATACATTCCGCCTTGGTCTGGCTGAGCGCATCCTGGAATTTCAAGCCCGCCGCCATCTTTTCTCGCAGCAGCTCGAACGTGAGGAATGCAGCATGCCCTTCGTTCATGTGGAAGACCGAAGGCTGCACCCCCAACGCGCGAAGGAGCCGAACTCCGCCTATGCCCAGCAACATCTCCTGCATAATCCGCGTGGTGCTGTCGCCGCCATAGACGTGCAAGGTCAGGTCGCGGAAGTGCTGCTCGTTCTCGGGGCGATTGGTGTCCAGCAGATAGACGACCACCCGGCCGACGTTGGCACGCCAGACCTGGAAGGCAACCTGGTTCATCCCAATGTCCACCCGGCAGACCAGCGGTTCGCCCTTTTCGTTCAGCAGAGGTTCGATCGGCAGGTTCTTCGGGTTCAGCAGCGTGTAGTATTCGGTCTGCCAATTATTCGGGTCGATGGCCTGTTGAAAATAGCCTTCGCGGTAAAACAAGCTGATGCCCACAAAGCCCAGGCCCAGGTCGCTCGCTGATTTGGCGTGGTCTCCCGCCAAGATGCCCAAACCACCGGCGGCAATCGGAAGGGTTTCGTGAAAGCCGAATTCGGCGGAGAAGTAGGCGACCGGGTTGACGTGCAGCGCTGTGGCGTGTTGATGCGCCCAGGTGAGCTTGTCCTCCAGGTATGCGTCGAATCCTCGGAGGACGGCACGCACCCGGTCGGCAAGGTCCGGATCCTGCAAGCGAACGCCCAGTTCATAATCCGAAACCTCATGCAGAATGGCCACCGCGTTGTGGTAGAGATTCTGCCACCCGCGCGGCGACAGTTCCTGGAACACTTCCTGCGCCCGCTGGTCCCAGGTCCACCAAAGATTCCGGGCCAGCTTGTTCAATCCCAACTTCAATTCCTTCAATTCTTCGTTCGTGAGCGGCTTTTTCGTCATAAATCGTCAGTAACTACTCCTGCAAATCCCCGCTTAGCGGGCAGTAATGCGCCAAACCGTAGTGTGCTCAAACGGGCACGGCAAACAAAATCAGCGCCGATGACGGGTTGCTGCTAACACGCACTGCGGCACCGAGCCGGCCATCGCCACTCGACACTCGTCACTTCACGCGCTAGGCTGCGCAGGACGGATGGCACGATGAAGAAATACTGGCATGTGATTAATATCGGGATTCAGAACAACCTGACGTACCGGTTTAATTTCCTGGCGCGAAGCGTTTTCGGTCTGATTCCGCTCATCGCCATTCTCTACGTATGGAAAACCATCTATTCGGGCAACGGCTCGGGGTCCAAAGTGGGTGATTATACGCTTGCCGAAATGATCTCCTATTATTTGCTCACCACCATTGTGGACGCGCTGACGGCGGTGAACGAGGATGATTGGCAGATCGCGGCCGACATTAAGGACGGCAATATCAGCCAGTTTCTGCTCAAGCCGATCGATTATCTCTGGTATCGGCTCTGCCTGTTTCTGTCCGGGCGCCTGACATATCTGGCCGTGGCCGTGGCGCCCCTGACGTTGTTTATTCTCTATCTGCGACATTACTTTGTGCTGCCGCCGGACTGGACCGCGTTAATCTGCTTTCTATTTTCGACGGTACTGACGGCGCTCCTGCAGTTTTTCATGTCCTATGCGATGGCGATGCTGGCGTTTTGGGTGCTCGAGGTTTCGACCTTTATTTTCATTCTCTTCGCGTTCGAGTACCTCGCCAGCGGCCATTTGTTCCCGCTGGACATTCTGCCACGCGGCCTGGAACAAGTGCTCTTTTTCACGCCCTTTCCCTATCAAATGTATTTTCCCGTCAGCATTTACATGGGTAAAACCGCGGGTTCGGACCTGGCCATCGGCTTGCTGATCCAAGGGGCCTGGGTGCTGGTTGCTTATTCTTTGGCGCGGCTTGCGTGGCGGCGGGGCATCAAAAAGTATTCCGCCGTTGGCGGCTAGATCATGAAGCCCGGCTCCAACCCGCAACCTCCGCGCACCGGCCCGCAACCGGGCGAGGACAGGCCGCGCGCAACGCGCGACACGCCTCAATCAAACACCAACCCCCAATCGCCAATCACGCGCTATCTGGGCATCTACGCGGCGCTCTGGAAGAACTCGGTCACACGCGAGATGAGTTTCAAGAGCAACTTCCTGCTTTGGATCGTGGTGGAGGTGCTTTGGTTCGGCTTGCAACTCAGTTTTATCAGCGTGCTTTACCTGCACACGGACCACATTGGCACATGGACCAAATGGCAGGTTGTCCTTTTGATTGGGGCGAGCCATTTCATTCAGCAGATTTTCCAGGCCTTCTTTCTCATCAACTGCACCAATCTCTCCGAGTTGGTTCGCACTGGCAAACTGGATTTTCTCCTGCTGCTGCCGGTCAACACGCGGTTCGTCGTATCGCTGCGCCAGGTCGATCTCGGCGCCTTCGTCAACGCCACGTTCGCGGTGGCCGTCATGGCCTATGCGTCGCGGCAACTGCATCTTGTGCCGTCGGTGCTTCAAGTGGCTGGCTTCCTTGTGCTCTGCGTCGCGGGCATCGCGATTCATTACTCGCTGATGTTCCTGCTGGCCGCCATCTGCTTCTGGACGGTGCGCGCCCAGGGAATCGTCTGGGGTTACTACAACCTGTTCAACATCGCGCGTATGCCCGACGAAGCTTTCGGCGGGCTCTTCAAGGCGCTGTTTACCTTTGCCATTCCGATGCTGCTGGTCTCGAATGTCCCGGCCCGTCTCCTTGCCGGCAAACTCAACTCCCCCGCGCCATTGGTGCTCCTGCTGGCCATGAGCGTGATTTGCTTTGCCGTCTCCGAATGGGGCTGGCGCATCTCGATACGGCGCTATACCAGCGCCAGTTCCTGAACCGGAAAACTGCCGTTGATTCACACTGCGTTTGGATTACTGTTTGGCCAGGACCATCTCACAATCCGTCAGCGCCGCCACCGCCCCACGCAGGAACCGCTTCCAGAGTTCCCAGGCGGCGGCTGAGCGTCAGCCTCTCAGAGCAAGCCGTTATCAATGAGCCGTGTGCTTCCGATGAACACCGCCAGCGCGACCTGCGTGCCGTGGCTGACCTGGGGCACGGCAACCAGCGTGATCGGATCAAAGAACTCTACATAGTCCAAACGGGCTTCCGGCTCCCGTTCGATAAAACGCTTCAACTTCGCCTTCAGTCGATTCGCCGAAATTGGCTTTGATGACTTGTCCAGTTCTTCCCGGACCGTTTGAATGGAACGCCACAGCACCAGTGCCTGCGAACGCAAGTCGCCCGCCAGATACTTATTCCGGGAACTCATCGCCAGCCCGTCCGGCTCGCGGAAAGTTGGCGCCACGAGAACTTTAGTCGGGAAATTCAAATCGTGGACCATGCGTTTCACAACGGCCGCCTGTTGATAATCCTTGGCTCCAAACACCGCTACCCAGGGTTGCACAATATTAAACAGCTTTGCCACGACGGTTGTGACGCCACGGAAGTGCGTCGGCCGGGACTCGCCTTCCATGCCGCGCGAGAGCGCCTCTTCCACCACAAAAGTGCTGAACGCACCGTCGCTGTCTCGCGGATACATCTCCTCATCGCCGGGAGCAAAGATCACATCGACCCCTTCCTCCCGGCATAATGCGGCGTCGCGAGCCAGATCGCGCGGATACTGCGAAAGATCCTCGCGCGGACCGAACTGGGTGGGATTGACGTATATGCTGACAACAACCTTGCCTTGCTTGCCCACCGCTTGCCGTGCGCGCCGAACCAAGCTCAGATGGCCGGCGTGCAGATAGCCCATCGTCGGCACAAACCCGACGCGCAATCCTGCCGCTTGCCAGCATCGAGCCAGGCGCTGCATGGACACAACCGATCGTACCATTCGCATCTCCAAAAAGTGATGCAACGCCCTTCCACTGGCAATCTCAATGTCAACTCGAAGCCCTGGGCCCCTGGGCCTTTGACCAGATGCTGGTCACGGTATCGCGGAGCTGCGTATCTGACCAAGGGTGGATGCCCTGTTGAGAATCCATCCAATAGCACTCCGTCAGACGCCTCAGCGCATCTTTTTCGCCGGGCGTGAGCAAGTGATCGAGTTCCTCGATGAACTCCATTTTCCGAAAGGACGGATCAAGGCTGCCAACCTGGAGAGAAGCCTCCTCGTCATCCAGACTGAGCATTGAGTCGTCCACGTAGGGAGTGACCAGGATGCCAATCATGCGCTCGATGTCGCCAGTCACATCATCCTGGCCAGTCGCCGTTGAAAGTCAGACTCAGGGTCTCCGCTTGTCGATACCTGGAGCCGAAGTGCCGTTGATTTCGCTTTCAAGCCGACGCAGCCGTCCAATAACCTGCGGCCAGGAGGGCGGCTCCTCAAAGAACATGTCGCGCATGTCCCGGTAATCCAACTCCAAATCCGGCAACCGGTAATCGTCAGGCAGGAGCCTGAACGTGCCAGGCACTGCCGTCTCGTAGTGGGCGAACTTGTCGGCGAAAAACACCTGCTTGTGGGTGACCACTCGCGCCCGCAGGTCGTCGTGCCGCCCTTAAAAATCAAATGTTCCCGCGCTCCGGGCAGCGCGAACAACTCCCGGAGTGTCCAACACACCCAAAAATCTTTCTCCACCACCGGCGCGGTGTAACCGAGCTTCTGGGACGCTGCTACAAACAACTCACGCCGCTGAGCCGGGGTAAGGTCCAAGACGTTCTTCATGCTTTTGCCGCTCCGGTCAGACGTTGCACGATGGGCTGCATCCACGCTGGGAGCTTGGGCGTGAGTGCTGCCAGTTCCGCCTTCGTGCCAGCGTCCAACTTCGCTCGCAGTGATTCAAGCCGCGCTGGCTCCAAGCCGCGCTCGCGCAAATGTCGGATTGCTTGGATCACCAGTCCGGCAGGCCGACCTGCGCCCAGCAAGTAACGGGGAGCTGCGCGACGGAAGACCAAGGTCAATTTATCCAACCTCACATCGCGCGGCGACCCGTTGGTTAAAACCACGATCCTGCCTGGCACCTGCTCTGAAAGCCCAAGCAGGTTGGCCGCGTAAGCGCCGGAGACCTGCCATTGGGCGCTACTGCCCTCCATCAATGCCCTCACCGCCGCCATTGGGTCGGGCGCTGTCTGGCCGGTCACGGGATGTGGGCGCGGCAGGTCATAAAGCCCCTGGCGGATGCGCCGGATTTTCCCGGCTTTTGCCAGTCGGCTCAGAGCCTGACCCACGGCCAAGGCGTTCCCATACCGTGCAAAATGCTTGGCAGATACAGCCTCAGCATTCGGCCTGGCACGCATAGACCTTACAACCTTGTTCTCAATGCTTTGCGACGTTTTATTCATGCGTTCATTGTCAAAAATAATAACCAGTTATTTTGACCGCTACAAGCCCTTTCTAAGGGAGGTCCGTGGAGGCCATCGTAGGTCTTCCTTGAGCTTCGTCGCTGCTATTGCCCTGGGAACCAGGCCAGGAAGCCTACGCTCACTCTTTCCCCGCCATCATGGAGAGCGACGACGAGGCTCTGATCGGGTAGGTCAAACCCGGCTTCGACGAAAACCCGCTGCATGTGCTGCGCCAAGAGATCGTAGTCAGTGCTGAGGGGTGCCGCCGCCCTGGCGAGACCAAATTCGCAAAGAAAATTCCGAGTCCCACGAATCTCGAAAGAGTCCGGCAACTCGTAGCCTGCCGCCTCCAACACGCGCACCGCCGACTCCAAAGACAGGACGGGTTTCACCGGTTCAGGCATTTCGACCTCTGGTTCATGGCCTTGACGGCCTCGCCGGTGGTAACCGCACCCTCCAGGGGGATACGCCGGACTGATTTACGACCGTTGTTAGGGTCTGTTACCCTCATCTGTGCGTAAAACCGGCCATTTCTGACCCAAAGCCCCCTAATTGCACGCTTGCGGTCGTCCCGCGCTCTCTGATAAGCTGTTTGGCCGTGCGAATGGGTGACATTAGCCTGCTTAGTGCTGGGCGAGGGGTCTGCCGGTGCAGCATGAGGGGGATTTCCCTGCTGAGCGGGCGGGCTTGCCGACGTGGTTTTATCGAGTTCCACGGGGGTAAAGTAGCACAATGTCAAATTCGGACTTCTTCTGAATGCGTAAGTGCTTCAGAATCAATGATTGCCGGTGTGGCGAAATGGCAGACGCACAGGACTTAAAATCCTGGGGCCTTAAACAGCCGTGTGGGTTCGAGTCCCACCACCGGCACCACCCCAATCTTAGCCAATAGAATCAGGGGTTTTGTTGATGTTCCTGATAGTTTCCTGAATAACTGAACCATGAAAGCAAGCGCGAATCGGACATGCTACGGAGTGGTTAGCATTGTCGAGGCTCTGGCAAACCTGATCTGATCGCCGCAACGAGTGGACTTTTGCAAAGTCCCTGCCGCATCTCCACCCGCGCAACGTCAAATACAAGCGGATGCGCCAGAAAGCAATTTCCTTCCATCAATCAGTAACACTACAGGTGTCCAGATGCGCCTCTGCCGCCAAGATGAACAAAAATTAATGTTCGTTTCATTGAAAATTCATGGTGCTGCGGCAACGTGTCGCATCACGAGATGCACGAACTATGAGAACACGATTGCCAATTCTGCCGATTCCCGGCCTGGCGTTGGCCATGTCGGCGAACTCCACGGTCGAATCCTGTGCGCTTACCGGGTCTATGTTCAGGGCTGATGACTGTTGGTGCGCAGCCTGCTCGCGTCGTCTCTTGGATCACACGCTCAACATTAACAATCGCCATTAGTATAACAAAAGGACACTAAATGAAAATATTGACTCAAATTCAATCACGCATGACCACCACCTTGCCTCTGCGGGGAGCAAGCCTTCTCGCAGCCGCCGCGCTGGCTTGGGGCGGCCTGTCGGCCCGGGCGGCTACGATTGCCGGCA
>JBAXTC010001060.1:0-2237 GCA_037130375.1 Verrucomicrobiota bacterium
CCCTGCCGGGGGCGTCCATGAATTATTCACATCCCCCAGCTTGATCGCCACAAAGTTCTCGTTTGTATGATCAGCCAGAGTATTGGTGTAACCACTGCTCCCCGGGGCGCTCCATGGACTGAGCGGGTCCGGGAAGACATAAGCGGCGGGAACGAACCGCCAAAGGCCGCATGGGAACACATTGGTTATCCCCAGGATAATGCGCCGAATCAATGAAATATCGACCGTGCTGGCTGAGCCGGAACAATTCACATCGGCCGCCAGCAGCTTGTAAGGAGAGTCGAGTGTCGCGATTCCCAGGATATGCCGCCGAATCAGCGAAATATCCAGCGTGGTAACACCGTTCGCTGCCGGGGTGTCATTCAGCTTCCCAGGCGTGAGCGTGCAACTGCTTCCGGCATTAACAGTGAAACTATAGGTTCCGTCGGCAGGCGTCTGCGTGCTTTGGTTTGTGTCCCCGGTCAGACTCATGGTAACGCCACCCACACCCGCGGCATTCGTCGGAGGGGCGTAATATGTCAGCTTGCCTGCAACTAATACGGCCGGCGACATGCACAATTGCCCCGCTATCGTCTCGACCGGAGTCGTCGCAAAGTCACAGTTCGCGGCCTCAATGGCGGTTTGTGTTCCGTCAATCGTTACTGGGCCGCACGCCCCCGGGCTGCCGACGAGAAGGACGCGCACAGCAAAAAGGGTGGTCCCATTGGTCACTGACTTGCACAACCCAGCCGGATCATCCCAGGACACGGTCAAGATGCCGCTGCTGGTTAGCGTCGTTCCGAAGTTTCCCGCCACCAACCCGGGCACACCAAACTGTTCTACTCCAACGTAGGTTGCCACTGCGGTGTTCCAGTGCAATGAGAACTGGAACGAACTGATATTGGTGAACTGATTCACTTGGACAGGCACCAGCACTTGCAAGTTCCGGGAGCCGCTATTGGTTCCGACAGTAAACTGCAATGCGGTCACCGTGTTGTTCGCCGTCCAGTGCGCGCAGAGCGTGTGGTCGGCGCTCGCCGTCACCGTCGTGACATCGGTCACCTGCGTGCCACCCGTCGCGGCGGTGAACCAACCCGCGAAGGTGTAACCCGTGCGCGTCGTGGCCGCCAGCGCGCCGTAGGCCGAGGCGTACGTGACGCTCTTGGACGCCGGGATCGGGGCCGTGCCGCTCTGCGCATCAAACGTCACCGTGTACGTGTTCGCCGTCCAGTGCGCGTAGAGCGTATGGTCGGCGCTCGCCGTCACCGTCGTGACCTCGGTCACCTGCGTGCCGCCGGTCCCGGCGGTGAACCAGCCTGCGAAGGTGTAACCCGTGCGCGTCGTGGCCGCCAGCGCGCCGTAGGCCGAGGCGTACGTGACGCTCTTGGACGCCGGGCTCGGGGCTGTGCCGCTCTGCGCGTCAAACGTCACTGTGTAGGCGTTCGCCGTCCAGTGCGCGTAAAGCGTGTGGTCGGCGCTCGCCGTCACAGCCGTGACCTCGGTCACCTGCGTGCCGCCGGTCGCGGCGGTGAACCAGCCTGCGAAGGTGTAACCCGCCCGCGTCGTGGATGCCAGCGCGCCGTAGGCCGAGGCGTAGGTCACGCTCTTGGACGCCGGGCTCGGGGCTGCGCCGCTCTGCGCGTCAAACGTCACTGTGTAGGCGTTCGCCGTCCAGTGCGCGTAGAGCGTGTGGTCGGCGCTCGCCGTCACCGTCGTGACCTCGGTCACCTGCGTGCCACCCGTCGCGGCGGTGAACCAGCCCGCGAAGGTGTAACCCGCCCGCGTCGTGGATGCCAGCGTGCCGTAGGCCGAGGCATACGTCACGCTCTTGGATGCCGGGCTCGGGGCCGTGCCGCTCTGCGCGTCGAACGTCACCGTGTACGTGTTGGCCGTCCAGTGCGCGTAAAGCGTGTGGTTGGCAGCTGCCGTCACCGTCGCGACATCGGTCACCTGCGTGCCGCCGGTCGCGGCGGTGAACCAGCCCGCGAAGGTGTAACCCGTGCGCGTCGTGGCCGCCAGCGCGCCGTAAGCCGAGGCGTAGGTTACGCTCTTGGATGCCGGACTCGGTGCCGTGCCGCTCTGCGCGTCGAACGTCACCGTGTACGTGTTGGCCGTCCAGTGCGCGTAAAGCGTGTGGTTGGCAGCTGCCGTCACCGTCGCGACATCGGTCACCTGCGTGCCGCCGGTCGCGGCGGTGAACCAGCCCGCGAAGGTGTAACCCGTGCGCGTCGTGGCCGCCAGCGCGCCGTAGGCCGAGG
>JBAXTC010001061.1:0-2233 GCA_037130375.1 Verrucomicrobiota bacterium
TAATGGATAGCGAGCCAGACCCGACTTATCTGCGGTTTTGTGGAGATAAGGCAGGTAGCGCGCGGAGGTGTTTGCGTTGCCGGGCAGATACCGATCAAAAACCAGGTTCACCGGGGCATTACTGTCTGACTCGAACAGAATCCCGCGCGGAGGCAGCGTGTAGGGGCCTTTCCAGTCCACGATCTGGGCAATGACGTAGCGCGGGCCGGCGGGGGTTGTTGCCTGCGGCGCGGATTTCGCGAGTGGGACGTGCTCCTCCCAGGGCTTTTGGTGAGTTATGATCATGTTGGTTATGGCCGGCGCTGTAGTGGTGGTCGAGGGAAAGAGGCGGTTGGCTACACCAGCGGTAAAGCGCAGGTCCGCGGCATTTGTCAGGGCGACTGGCGGATTAGTGATGGCAAAGAAGTAGTAGTCGGGCTTGCTGGCGACTAAGGCGTCGGTGATCGAAGGGTCATAGCAAAGGTCAAAATGAAGATGGGGGCCGCTAGTAATTCCAACGGTGGCAAAATTCTCTCCCGCCGTCACCCGGTCGTATATGCGCTTGTTTGAGTTCAATGTCACGTGGAGATAGCGCGTCCAGGTGCCATTCCCATGGTCCACGAGCACTTGGTCGGCCCCCGCAGAACTGCTCGCCGGCCCCAGATGATGCCAGGTGGTAATCATTCCGTTCCTGGCAGCTTTGACAGGCGCGCCATGCAGGGCCGGGAGGTCCACGCCGGCATGCAGCCGGCCCACCGCAGGATAAGGAACATCGTGACCCAGGCGGTGCGAGCCGAATGCGTCACTGGGGTCTAAAGCGTTCGTGAGAGGGTAGGTCCAGGCCGAAGCCGACGACGTGTAACTGGTCCGCAGTTGAAGAAGCTTAGCGAAAAGTGCGTCCTTGCGACCCGACTCCGGTATGTTCGGGTCTGTGAGCACGGCCAAGACATCGTCGGGAATGCTGCCTTGGAAGTTGTCGGGAGATGACAGTAGGCTATTCAGCGTGGGCGAGTCCTTCGTGTGTATCCCTGGGGCAACGCCCGGAACGAGTTGGATATGAGCGGTGCTCAGGTTACCGGTGGTGTTAAGGGTGACTCGCGCCTGGCCAACGCCATTCGAGATGTTGAGCCCCGGGGGACTAAAGGTGTAGCTGAACGGGACTGGCTGGTAATCGGGGCCGCGGAGGGAGAAGTCCGCGTAGCCGCTGAACGGCCCCCTGTTTCCGCCACTATCGATGATGCAAACACCAAGGTCCAACGCCACCCAGGCCACCAGGGGCATAGGCGCGCCGGACAGGTAAACGAACCACTGCGGGGCCGGGCGATAGTCGCAGCCCTCCAGCGAAGAGTCGGAGGCGTCGGTTGGAATGGCGCGGAAAAAGGCCGCTGGGGAGTTGGTCCAGCCAGAATCAAGATTCGAGAGGTCCATTTGGTCCGGGACAACGCCTCCGGTTACGAATGACCAACCGGTCAGATTCGTCGCCATCTGAAGCGTGTACATCTGACCCGGGCTGCCAGTGACAGTGAGCATGATCTGGTGGCCTTTGGCCTGCTGGATGCTCGCTTGCGGCGGGGCATCGGAGGCGAGCACCGCGCTGACGTGGAGAGCGGTTGCGGTTACAAGTGCGGCCACGCTAAGTCTGCGCGTCCTGTGTTCAGTGTTTAGTTTCATGTTATTTATCTTCCAAAGTGCTCTTTTGCCCTCTCGGCAACCTCTCCCGCAGGTGAGTACAAGTTTCCTGCAGAAACGATATCCCACGCGGCGGATAGTTAACGGCAACAGACGAAGCCCGCGGTGGTAAGCCGATGCAGGGTTCAGTTGGTAGGGTCACTTGCTGCCCCTCGGTTGCTCCCTTCGCTCCCGGCCCTGCCAGCAGAACAGGCGCGCCAGATGTTTTGGTTCCCAATTGCAGCCGTCGCGTGATGCACACCCGGAATTATACTGCTTTCCCGCCGCAGACGTAAGCCGATTCTTACGGTCTCCAGGGGAAGCCAGGGCGGATTCAAGAACCTGCAAAATCGTAGGCGTTGACGGCAGTCGGCGCACTTTTCCTCGATTATCGGAATGTTAGCGCCGACTGCCGTCGGCGGCTACGAATTCTTGAAACCACCCTGACTCAAGTCCAGGGCGGATTCATGAACCTGCAAAATCGTAGGCGTTGACGGGAGTCGGCGCACTTTTCTTCGATTATCGGAGTGTTAGCACTACAGCGTTATTTAGCGGTTGCGCCTCCACGGAGATCGGTTAGAATGCA
>JBAXTC010001062.1:0-2225 GCA_037130375.1 Verrucomicrobiota bacterium
CTATTACATTGCCTGTCCAGGGGGGTAACGAGACGGACCCCACGCGCAAGCTAACGCTGCGTTGTGTCAGGCAAAGGGGGCACTTGTGGCGGGAACCGCCGATGAAACGGAAACAAGTCAATTCCGACAGTTTTCCCATGCACTGGACGCAGGCGATCTCAGAAAGTGACCAAGTGATCTGGCGAAATCCCAGATTCTATTCCCATTGGCGCAGTCCCTTCTTTATCCGTGTTATCCGCGAAATCCGTGGTTCCAACTGCTGTTTTTAGGTTTGATTCCCATGAAATCGCAGGCTTCGACCAACCTACCTTGAAAGTCGTCCTTAATAGTTGCGTCCTCAAGCTCGCCACGTTACCCAACTCAGTCAACCCGGCGGCTTTGATTGTGGAGCTTTGCCTGGCTGTAGCCCGTTCTGTCGCCTCATGACCAGCAATTCTGCCCATGAACCTGATCAGATTGACAAGTATAAACACCTATATATAAGTCTTTAAAGCCTATAATAACCGATATATAGTTCTGCATGCGATCAGCAATACATGATGTGCTACCGACGGGACTGCGCCGTTCGTTGTCTAAATTCGGCCACGATCTGGCGGTGGCTCGGCGTAAACGTTACCTCACAATCGGGATGATGGCGGAGCGAACTGGCTTGGCAAAGAGCACGTATGCGCGCCTCGAGAAAGGCGATCCGGCTGTTTCTATGGGTGCCTATGCAATGGCGCTATTCGTTTTGGGTTTCGGCGAGACCCTTGGTAATTTGACGGACGCTCGTCGCGATGAAGATGGGCTGCTGTTGGATGAAGAACGTCTGCCCAAGCGAGTGCGCATCAAGAAAGCCCCCAAGCCATTATGAAACGAACGATCAAGGTTTTCTTGGGCGGTGAGCCAAGGTGGGTGGGAACCTTGCATTACGATGCCGCCGGCTCCCGTGAGCGCTCGGCTTTTTCGTATGCGGAGACATGGCTGGGCACAGCGGACCGATTGGCCATCGATCCGGCGCTTCCACTGGTGGCCGGTCCGCAATTTCATCGTAAAATCCAAAGCGGTTCGGTTTTTCATGGGGCATTTGCTGACACGGAGCCTGATGGGTGGGCTAAGCGGGTCATCCTGCGCGACCATGCCAAGCGCCGCCAGGCAGCCCGTCGGGCGGGTCTGGAACAGGAGGCCGTTCGGCTCCAGGCAATTGATTTCCTGCTCGCAGTGGACGATGCCAGCCGTGTCGGCGCGCTGCGTTTTCAGAACGAGGCGGGGGTGTTTTGCCGTGCTACAGAACCCGGCCGCCGCACGGCCCCTCCGCTCATCGAACTGAAGCGACTGCTAAGCGCGACGCGTGCGGTTGAGACCGAAAACGAAACCGCCGCCGATCTTGCCTATCTTCGCGGGCGCGGCACCTCGCTAGGCGGCATGCGCCCCAAATGTACGGTTGTGGATGATGACGGCCGGTTGGCCGTCGGCAAATTCCCCAGCGTAAAGGACGAACGCCCGATGACCAAAGGCGAGGTGTTAGCCATGCGGCTTGCCAGCGCATCCGGGTTGCAAGTGGCGGAAGCGCGGTTGGTGGACAGCGGCGGGGTGCCCGTCGCACTGATCCGGCGCTTTGACCGGACGGATGGTGGCGGGCGAATTCCGTATGTGTCAGCAGCAACGCTGCTGGGAGTTGACCCTGCCGACTCGCAGGAACATTTCTACACGGAAATCGTCGATGCCCTGCGGATGCACGGTGCTGACGCCCAGTCCGATATCGAGGAGCTTTGGCGACGCATAGCCTATTTTGTCTTGATCACCAACGTGGATGATCATCTGCACAACCATGGGTTTCTCCATGCGAGTCGCGGACAATGGCGGCTGGCTCCCGCCTTTGACATCAACCCTTTCCCAGATCGTGTGCGTGAGCTGAAGACCTGGATTTCCGAGGACACCGGCCCCGAGGCCACCATCGAGGCACTGCTGTCAGTTCTGCCATATTTCCGCATTCCACGGCTGCAAGCGAATGAGATTCTGAGCCGCATTGAGCGCGCTGTCTCCCAATGGCGTCAAACAGGATTGGCTCTTGGCATGACGAACCAAGAATTGGATCAATTCGCTGACGCCTTTGAGCACCCCGAACGTGAAGCCGCACGACAAGCAGCACCCACACCTGAACAGCCACAGAATTGAACCACGGATAAGACCTGATAAACACGGATGAAAACACTCTTTGCGAGCCTCACCCTCCGGGTGAATCA
>JBAXTC010001063.1:0-2223 GCA_037130375.1 Verrucomicrobiota bacterium
GGCAGTTCGGTTTGGATGCGAATGCGGCGCGGCAGGATTTTGCTGACCAACTCGATCAGTTCGGACACCGCCTGGTTGAAATCGTGATACTGGCGGGCGCCGGTTTGGCTACGATGCAGGCTGACGATGCGCTGGACGAGTTGGCTGGCTTGGAGCGAACTCTGCTTGATGAGGTTCAGCGAGGGCAGTTGTTTGTCTTCGGCGCTGGTCTGGGAGAGGATCAATTCTGTCAGGGACAGGATTCCCGACATAAGATTGCTGAAATCGTGAGCCAGCCCCATTGTCAACAACGCGAGTGTTTCCTTCCAGGCGGTGGTTGAAAGCCGTTTTTCCGCGATGGTCTGGCGGGTGATATCGAGCCAGAAACCGTCGTAGCCCAGCACCGCGCCGGATTTGGTGACCGCGGCTTGGCGGTGTTCGAGGATGTAGGAGACTTTGCCAGTGACGGCGTGCCGGAGCCGATAAGTGGTGGTGATGCCCGCCGGCGATTTGGTCGCCTGCTCGCATTGGCGTTTGAATTCCTCGACGTCAGCCTCATGAATCGCATCCCAGAAGAGCCGCGGTTGATTGCGCCAGGCATCTGGCGGGACGCCGGTTAATTGTTCAATTTTCGAGTTGACGTAGTGGAAGGAAAAGTCGGCCCGCTGGCTGAAGAGGACGCCCGGCCAGCGTTGGATAAGTTTCTCGAGTTGCGACTCGGCGCGCAGCAGCCGCAGCCGCAAGTGTTGCTTTTCCGGATCCTGGTTTCCGCCGCCGCCGTCCTCGACCAGATCGCGCAGCGGAGGGAGCGTGGAACTCAGGCGGACGAACCAGCCATCGCGGTTGCGGGCGGTCTCGAGGCGAAACCATTGGCTTTGCGAAGGGGGCAAGAGCTGGAAGTGATATTCGGCGCAAGGCGATGTTTCGGACCAGGCGCGGCGCAGAACCCCTTCGATCCCGAGGCAGCACCGTTGCAGCAAGCTATCCAGCGGCGCTCCCAATGCCTCTTCTGGCCTGATGCCAAGCCAGTTAAGCAGCGCCCCATTCGCATGGACGACGCAATGTGCCGAATCCAACAACGCCAATCCGCCATCGAGCCAGTCGGAGCGATGGGGCGCGTCGGAGCACGGCAACAACACCTGGGCGTCTGCCGTCAATGCGTCGGGGTCAGGGCCTGGATGCCTTGTCTTCACGATGATTTCGGTTGCAGTGAAAAATAGTCTTCCGATTCAGCTTCGCATTAATGGTCTGACTATAGCACGCTGTCTCTGCGGCGTGCCAGACTCTTTTTGAAGAAGACGATGCCCTCGGGCAACCACATCAACAAGCGGCAAGAATCCTGCAGGCCAGGACATTCCTGCGGGACGTCATCGCCGGTTGGCCTGTAAGAGTCATACAACATGGATTATCGGACGAAACCGGCCACCCTTTAGCGCTTTGGCAATGATCATTTCTCCCACTTGACTCCGCATTTTTCTGGATTGGCAATCCGTAAAAGCTGGCATTTAGTGTCGGGCGGGAGTAACCGATAGACGAACCGTAATGCGAATCGATACAAATAACGAGTTAACACGGGTCGCAAAAGCCCAGGCGCCCACACCGCCGCGGAAGCCGGCGATTGCGCCCGATATGCTGGACATGGCCAGAGTGGACGCCTTGGATGCCGCGCTCGAAGCAACCTCGGAAGTGAGAGTTGAACAAGTTGCAAGAGCAAAGGCCCTAATCAGGGATCCCGGCTACCCTTCAGAAGAGGTTGTAAACCAGATGGCAGAGGTCTTGTCGAGAAAGCTGTGAAACCAGGCCACCCAACCAATACCGCCGAGCTGCGCCGTCGCGCGGACGCGCGCCTGCAAAGCCAGAAGCCGCCCGACCATGCTCCGCGGTCAGCGCATGAAACGCAGCGGCTCCTTCACGAACTGCAGGTCCACCAGATCGAACTGGAGCTGCAGAACGAGGAACTGCGGAACTCGCGGGCGCAGGTGGAAGCGGCGGTATTCCGCTACACCGACATCTACGACTTCGCCCCCGTGAGCTACTTCACGCTGAACAGTAATGGCGTGATATATTATCAGGAGCGAGCACGACGGGAGTTGGTCGAAGGAAAGCTCCACGCAGAACAAGCCGTCCGGGAAAAGAGCGCCTTCCTGGCCAACATGAGCCATGAGATTCGCAGCCCCATGAACGCCATCCTTGGTTTCAGCGAATTGTTGGAACCCGAGGGGCTGACGCCGAAGCAATCGCAGT
>JBAXTC010001064.1:0-2218 GCA_037130375.1 Verrucomicrobiota bacterium
TCCAGGTCGAGGGACGGACGGCCCTGATGGTGGCATCATAAAGATAAACATGGGGGGGTCAGACTGGGTCAATTAATAAAGCAGGGGGCATGAAAATGGTAAGAATCTGGTTTTTGCGCGCCCGCAGGTACTCAGCGCTACACGGGTGAGTTGCGTCTCAGGGAACTCAATAGACTTCATCGTGGGTGCCGATGTCCACCAGCAGGATGAGTTGTTCCTGGCCATCCGAGTCCAGCTTGAAGGCAAAAACTATCCGGCAATCGTATTCAACCCAGCAGGCCCACAAGCCACTCAGACGGCCGCTCAGTTTATGGGTTTTCAAGACCGGATCTGAGGGGTTCTCGACCAATCGCTGCAAAGTCCGGAATACCTTGTCCGACAGATCCGGCGCACGCCGTGTCGCCCGTTTGAAGGCTTTCCGGAAACTGCTTTCCCAGACCAGGCGCCTCATGACTGCTTATCCAAATCCCGGCGCAAGTCATCAAGGGTCCCCACGTGGGCATGCCCTTCCTTGAAGGCCAGGACCGTGCTGCGGGCATTCTCCGCAATTTCCACGCGGCGCCTTTCAATCCGTCTGTGCCGAACCATATCCAGCAAAACGGCCTGCTCCTCTTCGTCCAGTCGCTCCACCACATCCAACGCGTGTTGCATGGGTGTTTCCAAGAAAGGCTTCATAAAAGTAGTAATAAGAATTTGGTTTTGCGCGCCCGCAGGTACTGAGCGCTGCGCGGGTGAGGGAGAATTGCTTTTTCATGGTCGCGCTGATTTCTCACCGATGTTGCCCTTTTCTAGCGAACCGGCGTGCGGATGTCAACCGCAGAATTGAGCAGAATTGAGAGGATGAGATCCCGCCACTTTCTGTGGACCGTTGACCATCACCCGGGTCAGCACTGTTGGACGCGGCGTTCACCTCGCCGTTGAAGCTCAGGAGCCGGCCCCCCACAACTGACCAATTCTGGTCATGCGGGATCCCCAAGCGGCATCCGCACGACAAAACGTTTCGCCCTCAGCTTTGTCTATCAGAGCATACTTCGCCTCTATATCCAACCCTGACCTCAGCAGCCAGTTCTCTCCCGAAGAACGCCGGCGTGAACTTGAAGCCTTCAAGCAATCCGCCGCGGATAACGCCCTGCCGAACTACCTTTCCGCGCTGGACCATTTTAAGGCAGGCCAGACCGACCAGGCCATCGAGGAACTCATAGCCGCCGCCGCCAAGACGCAGTTCCAGGATTACTCGCTCGATTTTATGCAGAATGCTGAAGAAGCCTACCGCGCTGCCGGCTATTCGGAAGCCGCGGCCAAGACGGCGGCCCACTTCTGGTTGCCCCTCCCGCAACTCGCGTCACTAAAACAACTGAGCCTGAGCATGGCTGACTTGGCGCAGGCCTACCGCCGCACGGGGGACGAAGCCTCCGCGCAAGTTACCTTGCAAATCGGTTTGAGTCTGGGCCAGCGCCTGGATGACCCGCAGGCGTTGGGAGCTTAGAAAGTGACAAGGAGCGGGGTGTTTGGTCGGTAGCAAGGTGTTCGGTCTGCGATAATATCGGAAGCTTAGCTTTTTGGAGATTGCTCTATTTTACGACAATGAATACTGTTCGCACGACTGTCGTGCCGCATTGATTTTTATGAGCGTATTGTACGAGTCGGTTGAGGATATTGAGGCGGTTTTTCCGCGCGGCAGAGAGCGGATTACCTATCAGGGACGCCTTCAGGTGCTGGATTCGGGGGCTTCGCCGGTGCGTCTGGAGTTGAAATTTGTGCCGCCACACCCATTTTGCTGCAACATGCCAGAGAGCCATTCCATCCGAGGCAGAAGCGTGACGCAGATTTACGTCAAGCTGACAAGATTCCTGCGGAGGATGGGATTTGAGTTTGGCCGTTGATAACCAGCATGAGGCATGAAACAAGCCCGCGACGACATCTACGGAATCCTGCACTCGATTTATGCCAGGCATCGTCGTCGGCATAAGAAGAACCCAGATTCAAAGCAGATGTGCTGCATGTGGTCCACCGTTGATCCCCCGGACATCATTGAAGGGACGGAACCGATCTGTGACATTGAGGCTGCCTTCGACATTTATATCGACGACGACGAAGCACTCGAACTCTACGACATGAATTTGGAGGAAGCAGCGCGCAAGATTCACGAAATGAAAGGGAAGAAATCCCAGCCATCTGGCTGACACCAAGACCCAGACGGAATTGCGCAAGGTCAACA
>JBAXTC010001065.1:0-2218 GCA_037130375.1 Verrucomicrobiota bacterium
TATTGCGTTCTATTGGGGCTAACTCAACCAAAAGAGATTCGGGTGTTTGACAGCGCAGAAAGTGCTGCTGCCCCCCCCCCGCCTTTCTCCCGAATCACTCTCATTAACTGATGACCAGCACTGGGCGGACCTTCGCGGCCAATCCCAGGTCGGCCAGCCAAACCTCACGGCGTTTCGGCTGCATCGGTTCGTCCTTCTTCCCGGTCAAACAGCAAGAACACTTCCGCAGCCGCAGAGGCCTGGTCCGCCTCAGTCCAAACGCCGTAAGCATCATCGAAAATGATGCCGGCGTTGCGAGCGCGATAAAGCTGCCGCACGGTCTGCTCCACCTGGCGCAACTCTTCCCCCACGAGGCGCTGGGCTTTATCCAATCCTGACTCCCGCACCTCCGGCCCGTAATGCTCCGGGCCGCGCCGCTCGCTCATCTGGGCCAGCAACTCCTTCCGAAATGCCTCACTGCCCAACAACCACCCACGCTCGATGGGTTTGAACTCCGCCCCATCCTCACTCGCCCGGCGCCATTCCATTCGCTTCTCAAACTGTTCTCTTCCCGCCGCGCTGTCCCGCGGGATGGCATGTTCGCCCAACAACCGGTCCACCCGCAGCCAGCCAGGTCGCTGGGCCGAAACCTTTAGATAGTCCGGGTAACTGCTTCACCGGAACTCCGACAGTTTCTGTTTGCGGCTGAGCAACTTGGCGCGGGCCGGGTTCAGGTGAACGTAATCGCAAAGGCTCTTGAGGTAACCGTCGCCTCCCCCAAGGTCTTGAGAAACAGTTCCCGGTCTTCGCAGTCCTGGTAGATCGGCTCCCGATGATCGCCCCGATTCATCACATGATAAATCGCGCCGGGATATTGGATCCTGAGCTTTCGCGCCATGCCAGGGACGCTACGAGTGTGGACCCTGTGTGTCAATACCAAGAACCGACCCCTTTACGGCTTAGCGACTCCAGAAGGCGTGGCGGCGCAATCAATTGGCGTTTACGGCGGGGGCGTTGGTGGCCGTCGCGTCAAGGAAATGAAAGTGACGTCGATATCAACTTGATCAGACATACAATCCCTCCATCTTTATCCCGAAATGCCTCAGCGTCGAAAATGGTGCAGCCTCGTTGCCTGCGCGATTGCGGCGATTGCAATGATCGCCCTGCTTGCTCGCAAGCAACCACCGGAGTACCAAGGCCGCCCGCTTCGTTACTGGCTCGACCGCTACAACGATGACGACCCGCGCACTTCTGGCGGCGACACGGCGCTCGCCATCCTGAACGACCGCAATGCCCGGGACGCCCTGCGCAGTTGCGGCCCCGCAGCCCTTCCGTGGCTGGTGACCTGGCTTGGCCGCGAGCCGGCCGCATGGGAAGGTCCCCTGCGGCGAGTCGCCTCGCGGTGCTTGCCGCCTCGCGGGCTTCGCTGGTTTGAAAGCAGGGAGGAGCGAATTGCGGCCGAGGTCGCCGCTGGCCGATCCGGTCTCCTCATTCTTGGCGAAACCGCCAGTCCGGCCATCCCCGCGCTGGAGCGGTTGGCCACCGAGCCCTGCCGCGATCGGCGAGTGCCATACGCGGTTGCTGCTCTCTCCTGGATCGGCCCCCGAAGTCTGCCCTCGCTGATGCGCCTGGCCACGAATCCCGCCGCGCACGGCCGCTATGCCGCCATCTCGCACTTGGGCGATTTTGGGAGCAACTCGCTGCCGGCTTTGCCGCTGCTGCTCGCCGACTTCAAGACTCCTGACGCCCTTTTGGCGGTGAGCGCATCCGAAGCCTTGGGCCACCTTGCCCTGGCTCCGGAGGTGGCGGTGCCTGCTTTGAGCAGGGAGCTGCATAACTCCGATCCTGAGCGCCGCTTTGCTGCCGCCCGCGCGCTCGGCTGTTTCGGCGATGCCGCCATCCCCGCACTGCGGAGCGCATTGGGGGATCCCATCCCCGGGCTGCGCGAGATGATCACCAATGCCCTCCGTGATATATCCCATCCCGTGCCTGCCAACGCGCCCGCTCCGTGAGGCCGGGCCTCCGCGTCTCCATATTTTCAACTTGAGCCAATCCGCACTCATTCGTGTTATTCGTTCTCAATCCCGCAGCCACACCAGCCGTGCAACGACTTGCCCGCCGTATCAATGATGCCAGAAGTCCGTGTCGCGGCTGGCGAGGTGCAGCTTCGTCAAATGGTTCCCGCCGGCAGCCCGAGTTCGGTGCGGATGAGGCGCAGTCCGGTCACCTGGCGTCGGTC
>JBAXTC010001066.1:0-2215 GCA_037130375.1 Verrucomicrobiota bacterium
GCGCAGGTTTTCCAACCTGCCGTATCGCCGACTTTCAGTCGGCAGACCGTCCGACGGCTCCCCACCGTGTGCCTTCCATCCTTGGCCACTTTCGGTGCGTCAGAAGGTTTTCAAACTGCGATGCCAAAGATTGACTTGTTATTGCCGCTCTTCAGAAGGTGAACCCATCGGCATGGTATCTTTTTGTTACTCGAGTCAGGAAATCGCCGGGCACGTATGAAAAATCGGTGTGCTTCCGGGTGTATTCATGGTAACACTTTCCCCACATTATGGACTACGAAACGGTCATCGGCCTGGAAACGCACGTCCAGCTTAAGACGAAGTCGAAGATGTGGTGCGGCTGCGCCAACGAGTTCGGCGCGCCGCCGAACACTCGTGTTTGCCCGGTGTGCCTGGGTTTGCCCGGCGTTTTGCCCGTGGCCAATGAAGAGGCGCTGCGCTTAACGGCGCTGACAGGTTTGCTGCTCAACTGCGCGGTGGCACCCTATGCCAAATTCGACCGGAAGAATTATTTCTATCCGGACATGCCCAAGAATTACCAGATCACGCAGTATGACAAACCCTCGACGGTGGCGGGTTGGGTCGAGTTCGAGTTCGCCGGCGGCCTGGCCCGCGTGCGCATCACCCGGGCGCATCTCGAGGAAGATGTCGGCAAGAATTCTCATTTCGAGCGCACCAGCGGCGTGGATTTCAACCGCGCCGGCGTGCCGCTGATGGAGATTGTGTCCGAGCCGGACCTCACCAGTGCAGATATGGCTTATGAGTATCTCAACGCGCTCAAAGACATTCTGGTCTATGGCGGCGTGAGTGATTGCGACATGGAAAAGGGGATGGTGCGGTGCGATGTGAATGTGAGCCTGCGGCCCAAAGGGCAGTCGGAGTTGGGCGCGAAGATCGAAATCAAGAACATGAACAGCTTCAGCGGTGTCCGCAAGGCGCTGGAGTACGAGATTCCGCGCCAGACCGAGGTGCTGCGCAAAGGGGGCAAGCTGATCCAATCCACGCGCCGCTGGGATGATACGGCGGGGGTCACCGAAGAAATGCGCACCAAGGAGCACGCGCACGATTACCGATACTTCCCGGAGCCGGACTTGATGCCATTCCAGCCGACGGAGGCATGGCTGGCGGAGGTGCAGAAGCGGGTCGTGGAATTGCCGCTGGCCCGCAAGCAACGGTTCATGCGCGATTACCAGTTGCCGGCTTCCGATGCCCAAACGTTTGTCTGGGACATGCCGCTGGGGAATTATTTTGAAAGTATCGCGAAACAGGCGAAGAATCCCAAGGCGGCGGCGAATTGGGTGATCAACAATCTCCGGGCGAAGATAGCCGAGTCACAAGTTGCGCTTGCAGACCTGAAGTTCAAGCCGGCCGCCATTCTGGAGCTAATCGATCTCGTCGATAACGGCAAGATCAGCAGCCGAATCGCTCAGGACGTTTTTGTGGATATGTTCAACAGGGGCGAAGCCCCCGCTAAAATCGTCGAGAGAAGAGGACTGGCGCAGGTGAGTGACACGGGCGCAATCGAGAAATTCTGCGAGGAGGCGATCTCGGCGAATCCGGGGCCGACAGCCGACTTCAAGGCCGGCAAAGTCGCCGCCCTGAATTATCTGAAGGGCCAGGTGATGAAATTGAGCAAGGGCAAGGCGAACCCCGGGTTGGTCGGAGAAATCCTGGAACGAAAGCTCAAGGGTTAGCAGACGCTCCGCTCCCGCCAATCCTGTGCCCGCCCACACTTAATTCCCTTTCCTGCTTTCCTGCTTTTCATATCTTCCCCTGAGTATGTTCTCTCGAATTCAATCCGTCCACTTTGTTGGTATCTGCGGCACCGCCATGGCTTCGGCGGCCGCGGCGATGCAGGAAAAAGGCGTCAAGGTCACCGGCTCGGACCAAAACGTTTATCCGCCGATGTCCACCTTCCTCGAGGAACGAAACATCGAGGTGATCTCCGGCTACGCAGAGCAAAACCTGGTGCCCAAACCAGATCTTGTCGTCATCGGCAACGCCATTTCCCGAGGTAACCCCGAAGCCGAGTCCGTCCTCGACCACAAGCTGCCTTATTGCTCGCTGCCAGAGCTGCTGAAAGAATTCTTCATCCGCGGCAAACGCTCGTTGGTCGTCGCCGGCACGCATGGCAAGACGACGACGACGGCGCTGCTGACCTGGGTCTTCGAGCACAACGGCCTGAACCCGAGCTACCTCATCGGCGGCATCCCCA
>JBAXTC010001067.1:0-2215 GCA_037130375.1 Verrucomicrobiota bacterium
GGGATTGCGCCTCGGTTAGCAGTTGGACATCAGTGGCCCGGCCTGCCTGAGCACTATTTACAATTGATTGGACGGCTCGGAGACCCTTGAGAATAGGGGCTGGAATGGACCTTTGACCCATTCCCCTTCTTTACCCCAAGAGGGGGGCAGACGCAAATCCGGCCCAAGTCGGCCCCCCTTTCGTGATGAACGACAAGACCGCCGACGCCAGACAATCCGCCCGCCCCCCGTTTCTCTGAAAGAACCGGCTGGTCTTTTGGATTACGTGTCGGCGGCAGCGAGCCAGAATACAAGGGCGGTAAACCCGATGAACGCATCAAGGGCTGGTTTTACGAATTCCCGGCCCAAAGAATTCTCAAAATAATCTGTTCGGTTTCAATTCGGCGGCCATATATTTCAATGACATTATGAGCGATGACATGGCATTGGTGCGGAATATGCTAACGCTCCTGTTCGTTCCTTGGCTCCCCGCTGGAAAATAATTGATTTTCCCTGTTGACATACATTGCTGTTCAATGTATAAGACTTCTATGATTGCAAAAGATCTTGTGGCTGCTTCCTCTAAACCGCTCGTCCTTTCTATTCTGGCCGATGGCGAGAGTTACGGGTATGAGATCATCCAGAAGGTGCGTGAGCTTTCCGGCGGGCAAATCGAATGGAGCGACGGCATGCTCTATCCGGTTCTGCACCGGCTGGAACGTGACGGACTGATAGATTCGCAATGGAAGAAGTCCGAAACGGGACGCGAGCGTAAGTATTACTCTCTTGCTTCCGAAGGCCAAAAAACCCTAATCGCCGAACGCCAGCAATGGCTGACGGTTCACAACAGCCTATGCAAATTATGGAAACTAAAACTCGTTTCGATGTAACCGTTGCCATTGAAAAATGGCGCCTCGAAGTCGCGGCACAGCCCGGCCTCACGTCAGATAACCAGCACGAGCTGGAGACGCATCTTCGGGAATCGGTAGATGAGTTTCGTAAACGCGGTCTGAACGATGAGGAATCTTTCTGGCTCGCTTACCGGCGAGTAGGCCCGCCGCATCAGCTCAGCGAGGAGTTTTCAGCGGCGGACCCGCGCAGAATCTGGCGCGAGCGGGCGTTTTGGCTGGCGTTGGGTTATTTCGCATTCCAGTGGCTGGGTCTGCTCTGCAGGCTAGTGCTCCGAAGCGTGCTGCTCTTGATACCCGATTGGGTTGGTGTCTATGCCCCCCTCTGGTGGTCGTCTTTCTGGATGTCAACAGGAACATCAGCCGCTTTTTCTCTCGCTGTCTCGGTTCTGCCGTTCGTTTTTCTTCTCCTGCTGGTCGCACGGGGGCGGGGGGAAACGATCGATTTCGCGGCCCGCTGTCTCCTTCGATCTCGCCGTCGGCTGATACTTGTCGGCACGGTGTCAGTTCTCGTCCTGAATTGGTTGACTTTTATGTCGCTCCGGGGAAGCACGGGATTTGCCCTCTTTCTTGCGGGCGACTCGACGATCCACTATCTGGTGCCTCTCGCCGTCATAGCTTGGCTCATGCCGATACAAGCGAAACCATCGCCCGCGGAAGCTGTAACTAATTCATAGGCCGCTCGGCCGCTTGAGCACACTGTGTTCAGTTCCGCATCAGGCGGTTCCTAAGCGTTTCCCTCAAAAGGCAGGACCGAATTTCCAATCAGCAAAACTCCGCTGGCCACAAAAACCGGTGGGGCTTTTCATTTGTCGGGCTGGTCTTTACCAAGTTGGAACAACCGTAAATCCCCAGTCCCCAAGATGCGGCCCGTCCTGTCGCGGGTCCGATTGTCCAAGTTGTCATAGCGGGCGACAAGCTTGACCGTCCCGTCCCTGAGCCAGTTCCCGTCCATCCTGCCAATGATTTTTCTTTCCCGGTTTCTAATATAAATGTCGTTCATAAAGCAATGTGCCCGACTCCGTTTTCGGGAGTCGGGCGGGCAGCGATTGCGCTGCAAACGCTCGGTGTCACTCCCGTAGAACGCACGGATCTCGGCCTCGTCACTATTTAGCACTTCGAGGTGCGAGGCGACGACATTGCGCTTAAACAACAGCGGAGGCGGATCGAGTGCGGGTTGGCAACCTGCCGCAGTTCACGCCGCTTGGATTGCTCCACAATGATGCGGCCGTCCGGAGTTTGAATGGCCCGCGTGATTTCCTCCAACACCCGGCCGAGTGCGGCTGGACGCAGGTTGGCGTCATCGTCGAACATCGGATGTGCCGGGA
>JBAXTC010001068.1:0-2204 GCA_037130375.1 Verrucomicrobiota bacterium
GCCGGGATAATCGAACCAAATGCCGGTCATCACCGAGTTGGTCTGGGCTTGCAGCTTATAAGTTGGATACGGCCACGTAAAAACGAGACTGCTTCCTGTATTGGTATAAGTTAGCGGGGGTTGGAAGTCATGTACCTGGAGAACGTCACCCCCGGGAGTAGCGCCATTGCTGATGACAGCAACCTCACGCGCACCTGCAGTGTTGCCTATTGCTCCATAGAGGCCATTGGTTTGCGGCACCCCATCAATATAAAGTGCCGGGATAGAAATGACTGCGTCCTGGCTGAGCGTGTAAAGTCCCAGGAAAGAGTTGCCGCCGTTGCTGTAAAGATAGACCGGGCCGTTGAGGGCGGGAGTTGCTCCGGTGCCCATACCTGGAACGAGATTCAAGAAACCATTGCTGACCACCAGCGGGCCGCTGATGTTCCAGGTCCCGGTGAACTGTGCGACATTGGTTCCGACTTTGGTCACGCCCAGCGTTCCGCCCGTGCCGGTATTGTCTAAAATGGCACCTGCGAAGGTGCTTCCACCGCCCGGCGTATAGGTATTGGTACCGTCCGTAACAGGACCCAGGGCATTCAAGCCGAGGTCCGCTGAGCCAATGGTAAGGATTGAGAGAGTGCCCGGCTTGTTGTTGCAAACGACTGCGTTCGGCTGGCCACTGTTGCCAATGCTGGTTCCATTGCCGCAAAGACCGCCAGTCGTTTGCGAGGTTCCGTTGAGATTAAGAGTGGCAGCGGGGTTCCCGCCGTTCATCCGAAAGGTATTGGGTGTTGTGAAAGGTTTGATGGGGATGCCCATACCGCCCGCTCCATCAAATATCAAGATTTGACTGCCGGAGAGGCGCCAGCTTCCAATAGAGGGATTGGCACCGGTGAAAATCCAGGTCGTGTTTCCCGAGTTTCCGAGGTCAATATTAATTTCATGCCCGATTTTACCCGAAATGGGACTGATGACCAAGGGACTTGGATCCCTGATGATGCAGGCATTCGTAATCGTCTGACCGCCAATACCATCCGGTGCGCTCATCTTGTACACGCTACGGGCGACGGCTGAGCTGTTGACCATATAACCGGTGCCGAATATGGCCGGGTAGTTTTGCAGGTTGTCCTCGCCGTTACCGTCAAACGTGCCGCCATTCATGATAACGTGGGTGTTTTCTTGAATTTGTCCTCTCGGCACCTGGTAATTCACCTGGCCTCCGGCATAATAATTGCCCAATTTCAGGGTCGCTCCAGCGTCAATCGCCCCCACCTTGCTAACCGCCCACTCAGTTCCATGGTTGAGCAAATTATTGCCATTTACGGCCGACGTGCGGTTGGTTACCGAGAGAATCAGCGTGCCACTCCTGATGTAAGTTTCGCCGGTGTACGTGTTGCCAGAGCCTGCTGTTGGGCCTTGTCCACCGGTGGTGTTGCCCCGGAGGGTCAGGTCGCCTGTCCCATGATATATCAGGCCGACAGTGCCGCCGATGCTCGCGGCGATCGAAGTATTCGTCGCATTGTTGGTGATGTTAGCGTTGCCGGTCAACGTGAGGTTGGTGCCGTCGGTGGCGGAGTCAATATAATAGTCACTTGTGTTGAACGTTAAACTCCCGGCCTGGACGTTTATGTCACCAAGTTGGACCAAGGTGCCGCCGCCTGAACCGAAGATGGCATCGCCGCCATTGAGCCAGGGAACCGCCGGAGACCAATTTGCGGGCACGGTTGTGGTTGTGTCCCAGGATGCCCCGGAGGCGCCGATCCAGGTCTCCGCAGCGCGGATTTGCAACGGCGAGAGGGCCGCCAGCAACAGGCCGGCAGCGATTAGGTATCTGTATGTTTTCATCAGGGTGTTAGCTTGTTCATTCTATGGTTACTGCACCACCACCGTTGAGACTGCACGGCTTTCTGCCCCCGAAACGGAAGCGAATCCGAGAGGGTGCAGACGAGAAGCCGTGCGCAAGCACAAGCCAGAACCCTGATGGCCGTTGAGTTCTTGGCATGTCGTCTTCATGGCAGCAGTGTTATTCTTGCCTTCCCGGCCCGCGTCATCGTTGCTCGAACACGCAATCGACGTTGGCGATGGCTCACTGAAAGCATTGCGATAAAGTAACCACGGTGTGAGGGCTCCGCAATACCTCAATTGAGGTATGTCCGGGGAGCCAGGGTGGTTTCAAGAAATCGTAGCCGCCGACGGCAGCCGGCGCTGATCTCAGTAATTGA
>JBAXTC010001069.1:0-2203 GCA_037130375.1 Verrucomicrobiota bacterium
CTGGGTTCATCAGCCCAAAACCCCATCAGCGCTGAAAGCGCGATTCATCCTTCGTTCTACCAGCCGCCAGCCTGAGGCGCGGACCTCGGGTTTGTCGGCGGTGACCACGCCTCCGGGTTGCCAGTATGGATACCAGCAGGCTTTGTCCACGTCGAACTGGCGATAGAGTCGCAGCATGTCCCAGCCCCCCAAGCACCACGGACTGGGAGCGTTGTGCAAGACCGTCATGGTCTGCGCCCACGGGCCGCTCAACGGCGGGTAGCCAATGTCAACTCTCTTATCAAGAAGCTCTTCCGTCTGCTCCCATCATGACAGTCACAGCCGATGCAAAGAAGCGAGTCTTTCTTCCACATGTCAAACCGGGGGATCGGTTCTATATGAGAGCGAAAAGCAATTCTCCTTCACCCGCGCAGCGCCAAGGACAAGCGGGTGTGTCAGAAAGGAGTTTCTTATCATCTGCTGAGCGTCGGGCCGAAGCCCGCTTCCGCCGGCTGGCGGCCAAAGGCAATCCAGCGCGCGGACGGCAATTCCTGGCGGAGATTCAGCGCCGCTTGGCCGGCGCCAAGAGGATTGATGAATCAGCAGACGTCAGGCGAGCAGACGCGGGTCGAACGCAAAGGGTTCGGGCTTGCCGAGGGAGATTGTTTTGAAGTCCGGATGCGCTGGGTTTAACAGGTAGTTGAGTTCTCCGGGAATGATCACGCTCGGCAACGCGAGCACCGCCGACCGTGCTGCCCGCGCCCAGGCATCGCCCATCGCCTTGGTGGATGGCGGCGGCGGTTCGGTCTGCCAGTCGGGAGGGAGGGCTTTGCCGCGGACAATCTCAACGAGCGCGTCGTCGAACTGGATGCGGATGGCGACATATTTGAAAGGCACGGGCGGGTTCAGGTGAACCAGAGTTTCCAGCGCAGCGAGCGATTTCGTGTTGCTCGTGTAAACGACCGGCACGCCGCGCGAGTTCCAGCGACCTCCGCTATCGGCGGCGCCTTTGCCGGAAAACGCGGTGGCGGCGTGCTTCTCTTTGACGATCCGCCAGGCTTTCGGCATCAGGAATAAACTCCGTGTTCAATACGACCGAGCAAGTCCTCGACTTCGCGTGCGCCGACTTCGGTCTCGGCATAGGCCAGGGGCGCAGCGCCGCCCAGCCCGAATTGAGGCGAGGTCAGCCATCGGCGGGCGTTCTGCTCGGACTCCAAGACTTCGACCGCCTTGCCCATCAGGCGGGCGAAACGCACAACCCGGTCGGATTCGGCCGGTCCCAGCCGACCGCCGGCCTTCCGGCGATGGAGCGTCGCTTTCGAGATGCCCAGCAGGGGGACGAGCTTTTCCATCGGCACGGCCAGACTGGCTTGCAGGTCGTCCAACTCCCGAACCGGGAGTCCGACGCGGAGGACTTCGATCAGTTTGGATGGGGTGAAATCCGCTGCCGCGATTTTGGGGGATGGGCCATGCACGCAGAAGTTGACCACGTCGCTGGTTTTATTGCCCCCCCGCGGGCGGCTTTTGCCTTGGGCACCCCCCGTGCCGGAGGGTTTCTTCGGCCGTCGCTTTGTCAATGTATCGCTCATTTGATACTTTTGATAGTCTCACTTGCAACAGATGTCAACTCTCTCATCAAGAAGCTCTTCCGTCTGCTCCCATCATGACAGTCACAGCCGATGCAAAGCTGTCCGCGCCGGGGCGGTGGCGGAAGGTGCAGTCGCTGGCCAAAGAGGCAGGCGTCAGCCTCGACCTGCGCCAGATCAAGGGCCGGGGCGACGAAGCGGCGGATTTCCTCAAACAACAAGTCATTCAACCGTCATGGCCGGAGAACGCATAGACTACACCGCCGCCGCCGTGGAAGCGGCCAGATCGGTGCTCATCGAGTTGACGCACATCCTCGGTGAGTGGCGGAGTTCGACGAAACACTGGACGCGGAGGAGCACACCATCCGCCAGCGGGACGCATTCGAGAAAGTAAACTTTTTACTGCAACAACTGGGCATCGCATGAATCAGGAATTCAAAGACTGAATCCCTGCGAGATCGGTCAGTCGTCCCTCCGGGACAAAGGCTTGGATCGATTTCTCGGGCCTTCTCTGGGATCAAATCAACGGAGCTGGGAACATCTTCGTCGCTCAAGATACGTATAAGGTGCAGGCTCTGCCGTTGCACTCCATAATATCTCCTCGCGCCAGGTCATTGCGGCGCTCAGACATGGCCCCT
>JBAXTC010000107.1:0-15079 GCA_037130375.1 Verrucomicrobiota bacterium
AACGGTTCAAAGTTCAACGGTTCAAAGTTCAACGGTTCAAGGTTCAACGGTTCAAGGTTCAACGGTTCAAGGTTCAACGGTTCAGACGTTCAACGGCCCCCTGTTTTCCCGTCTTCCGTCTTCCCTGTTCAAAGGCTGTGACAGGGTGCAACTCTGTTGTCTCTGTTATCTCCTGTGAGTTCAGTTGAATTATGGGTTCCAGCTTTTTGAGCCATCAAAAAGTCAAAGCCTGGTCGCATCGCTGGGAGTTGCCTGCGGCACATTAAGTTAAGAATAGCCTCCTGGGGCTTTGGGAGCTAGAATACCTCATGTCGAGCGAATGAAGTTTATTTTGAAATGGCTGTCGGTTGTGCTGCCGTTGTTCTGGCTGGCTGTGGCCAACGCGACGCCGGCGATTATCATCACGAACCTGCCGGCTTATGGCACCTTTAACAATCTGGGCGGCTTGGTTCTTGATGCCAACCCAGCGAGCAGCGCAGTGGCGGTTTTCATTTATGTGCCCGGTTACGGATGGGTCACGAAACCGACCTGTGGTCATCCGCTGACTCCCATTTTGCCGGACGGCAGTTGGACCGCCGATATTACGAGCGGCGGTTCGGACCCGCTTGCGACGCGCATCGCGGCCCTGCTGGTCAGCACCAACTACAATCGGCCCTGCGTGGACGGCTCCAACGCCCTGCCGATCAACGTGTATGCGCAGGCGACGGCCAGCGCCGTGGTCACCCGCGAATACCCTGGGGTTCGGTGGCTCAGTTTTTCGGGCTATCTTTGGCGCGTGAAAGCCAGCTCTGGCCAGGTTGGGCCGGGGCCGAATTATTTTTCGGACAGCACGAATAATGTTTGGCTTGACGCCCAGGGTGCGCTGCATCTGCGTGTCAGCAACCGTTCGAACCAATGGCAATGCGCCGAGCTTGTGTCGGCCCGGACTTTCGGGTACGGCAGCTACCGGGTGGAGCTCGACTCGCGCGTGGACAACCTGAATTCCTCTGTCGTTCTCGGTTTATTCACGTGGAGCGATGATCCGGCGTACAACTACCGGGAGATAGACATCGAGTGCTCGCGCTGGGGCAACGCCGGGGACATCAACAACGCCCAATATGTGGTTCAACCGTCGGACGCCGCTGGTCATCTGGCGCGCTTTGCGGTTCCGGCAGGTCTCACGAACTCGACTTTATTGTTTACGTGGGAGACAAATCGTGTCAGGTACCAGAGCCAGCGGGGCAGTTACTGCGCCGCACCCGCCCCGGCCAACATCATCACCAACTGGACCTACACTCTGACTCCGCCCAGGACCGGCGACGAAAACATGCGATTTAATCTTTGGCTCAACAGAGGCAATGCGCCGACGGACCAGAAAGAGATCGAGGTGATTATCAAGCGCTTCGAGTTTGTGCCGTTGGGAGCAGTGCAGGCTGCGGTGCTGACGAACTTCAGCCGGCCCTCACCGGCGCAAGTCCGCTTTGCGCTCAACAACAGCCAACCGGACCGACGCTACCAGGTTCGCGCCTCGACCAACTGTGTTGATTGGCAGGATCTTTGCACGCTGCTGGCCACCAACAGCACGATGGGTTTTCTCGACACCAACTGCGCCGCTTTTGACCGGCGGTTTTATCGCGCGGTGACCCTGCCCTGAGGCTGCGCCAGGCGAATACCCTTTGACGGTGCCTGCCCTTCGAGGTAGCATTCCATCCGTGCGGCGCGGTGGCTCCGGAACCCGGACACCTTGCAGAAGCCCTTGTTGGGGCGGCCCAACCCTTAATATCAATATGAGCAATTTAATTCTCGCCCGACTTTCGCTGATCGCCCTCGTCTTTGGTCCGTGGGTCAGCGCGCGGGCGGTTATGTGGGATGATTTTGAATCCTATCCTGAAGCACTCCAGCTCACGCAGGGCTACGCTGCGGGTCCCAACTCACCCTGGGGCCGTTTCGGCGCGGCCACCGCCGACAATCTCATTGCAGAATACATCGGTATTGGCGGTTCGATGGGCGGGGATTACCCGGTTCTTTGGAGTCTCGGCAATAACGGGAACCTGGTTTATCACTTCCCGGTTGTCACGAATCTCACCGCGACGCCGGGATTTCGCGTTCAGTTGCGTGTGAACGCGGCGACTCCGGTGGCGACCCGGATCGTGGGCGTTTTTGAAGAAGCCAATGGCAACATCTGGGGAAC
The DNA here is from genome assembly GCA_037130375.1 of Verrucomicrobiota bacterium. Lineage (GTDB taxonomy): Bacteria > Verrucomicrobiota > Verrucomicrobiia > Limisphaerales > UBA8199 > JAPLUA01. The sequence goes on from JBAXTC010000107.1 coordinate 2,171, forward strand.
GATAGCAGCGCTTCAGCCCGTGCTCACCAACGAGTCGTTCCAGGTCTTCACGTTCCACTTTACACCTGCAGATACCGAACTGCTGGCTGCTGGCTCGAGCCCGGTTTTCAGTGTGGCAGATGTCATGGACATTCGCATTCGTTTCGAGAACTCGGGCGCTTACGGAACCAATCACATTTACATCGACAACTTTGAGAGCCTCCCGCCTCCGCCGGTCATTACCGGGTTTACTCGAGGGCCGGCGGATGCAGTCCAGGTCACGTTCACGTGTCCGGACGGTGTCGCCTCCGATTTTGTTCTCGAACGCACAAAGGCCCTTGGCCCCGCGACTCTGTGGGAACCCGACCCCAATGCGGTAATCCAAGGCATCGACGGCACCACCTTTCAAGCCGACACGACCACTTGGGATGCGGCTCAATTCTACCGGGTTAGCCGCTAGAACGCGGGCGGGCTGTTGTGGGCTGGTTCTGGCCGGCGCTGCCGGTAAAGACCCGGGTCCACGACTGCGGCCATCGCCGCCGGTTTAAGGCCCTGGGCCAGAAAGGGGGCGATCTGCTCGGCGCTGGCGAGTGGGTTTCGAAGCACGTCGTGATAATTGACATACAGCACCCGGAAATTGGGCTGGTTGTTCAGCCACTGGCGGACCTCGGCAATTTGTTTCTGGAAGACGCCGGCTAGTTTTTCATCTGCGAGCGCGGCGCCCGTCCGGCCTTGCTGTTTGAGCATGGTGCGCTGCGACGCGATGACCTCGATCAAATCCCGGAGCATGAACACGACACGGTATTGTCGATCTGGGGGCAATTGGGGCAGAAGGAGGTGGATGACCTTGACGGCGCGCCCGCCGGCCTGAGCGAGCCATCGCGAATCGATCCGGCTGTGTTTGACGGCTTCCAGCTCGAAGTAGCCGCGCGGATTATGGTGGTCAGGGGCGCGCAGCCCGTCCGTGAACAGAGACATGCCACCGGCCATCAGCATTTGCATCATCAGGCTGGTTCCCGACCGTGGCAAGCCCGACACAATGGTAACGGAATCCTCAGCCATGAGTCATCGGCGATTGGCGGACTCCGGACCATTCGGTTCCTTGCCCGCGCCTTCGGCTGGGGGCAATTCGGTTTTCATATCAGCCCGGTACATGCGGCGTTTCCCGGGCCGCCCCGCCTTCTGGTGCAACACAGCCTTGCGGGCGTCGAGAGGGCCATAGAGCACCGCCAGGCGCGGATGAATCAGCTCCGGCTGATAGCCCAGGCCGAGCGCGGTTTCGTAAGCTGTGATCGCTTCGCGGATTTTGCCCGAACGTTCCAGTCCTAGTCCGAGGTGGAAGTGGGCTTCTGGGAAGAAGTGAATCAAGCCTACCGCCAGCAGGGCTTTCTCGACTGCGCCTTCCGGCTGGTCCTGCTCGAGATGCACCCGGGCCAGCCCGTCCAATGCGGCGGGGTTATCGGGCTCGAGATCGATCGATTGCTGGAAAATGGCGGCTGCCTCGCGCCAACGGCCGAGCTGCAAGTAAGCCCGGCCGACTTGATTGCACAACAGCGGGTGGCTCACACCGGATACTCTGGCTGCCTCGACATGCATCAGTGCGGCGGCATCGTCACGCTCCGCAAAAGCGAGCTCGGCAAAAAGCAGCCGCACCTGCGGCAATTCCCGCGTCGCCGCGGCCACGCCCTCGAGCAATCTTCGCGCATCGGCCAGGCGGCCGAGCCCGATTTCGCACCGGGCGAGCGTCAGAACGAACCACTGGTCCTCCGGGCATTCGGCGGCCAGTTCCTTGAGGAGCGGCACCGCCTGCGACACGCGGGGGGTACCGAGCAACGCGCGGACCAGATGTGTCTTGTTATGGCGAATCGTATCGCGCACCGCCTTGCGGGCATCCTCGGCTGGCGGGGCGATGTAACCCAGCTCGACCAGTTGCTGGATTGCCTGGGCATCTTCGGCTGGATCATGGCGAGACTGGGCCGAGTGCAGCCCCGCGATGTCATCGGCGATACCCTCCCAGCTAAAAATCCGCTCTGGTTTAACCGGGCGCTCGAAGGCCTCGATCCATGGCCGTCCATCCATGTCGCCGCCCAGCGGTAGGCCGAGCAGCGCCAGGATGGTGGGGGTCACGTCGAGAATCGACGCCCCGAACAAGCGTTCTCCCTGTTTGATGTTCGGACCTTTGAGGCAAACGATTCCGAAGGTGCGATGGCAGCGCTCCGGGTCTGCCTTGGCCTCGGCCGGCGGGAGTCGGCGATGGCCGCTCTCATAGCCATGGTCGCTGACCAGGATGACGGTCGTCTCCTCGCCCACATACTGTAGCAACGCGTGCAGCATCATATCGTGGAAGCGGTAGCAGCCGTTCATCACCCCCTGGTAGAGATCGAATTCGCGCTGACTGACATCTTTCATTCGTGGCGGATGAAAGGGCATAAACTCATGGGCGAACTGATCGATTGCGTCGTAGTACACGCACATTAGATTCCACGGTTCGCTTTGGATCAACGCCGTCGCAACGGCTTGCACGGTCGCTGCGCGAGCCAGACGGCGCGCAAGCTTGAGCGGCCGATCATCCTCTTTCAGATTTATTTCGGCCAGCCGCGGGATGAACGGCAACAAGTCCTGCGCCGTGAGGCTTTCCGTCCGCACCTGCAGAGTTGCCGCCGCCGGAGCCAGTTCAGCCGGATGCACGGTCCCGGCCGGCAGTATCAGATCTGAGGTTGCCGGCGGTGCGAGGCGCAGCAAATGGTCGGTGACCATCACGCCATTGATGGGTTCGGCCGGGTGGCTGGCGAACCACGCGACGACATTGGTTTTGAGTGCGGCCTGGCTGAGGATATTCCAAATCGCCTTGCACTTGCGGGAGGTGCTGCGGACGGGTCCGATGCCGCTGCCGTCCGGCAAGGGCTCGGTGAATCCGCAAATGCCGTGTTTGTCAGCGCGTTTGCCGGTGGCGATCGAGGTCCACAACATGGGGGAGAGCACCGGCTGCAGGGTGGCCAGGTTTCCTCGCACCCCGCCTTGCAACAAGCGCGCGAGGGCCGGCATCTGACCCAGCGCCAACAGCGGATTAATCATCTCCCAATCCGCCGAGTCCCATCCGAGCAGCAGGATTTTTCTTCCGGAGGTCTCCTTCATCACTTAGGAGCAGAACTCGGGAGTGGCCCCGATCCAGGTGCTGCGTGCCTTCGGGATTATTGCCCGCGCTGGCGGTGCTGACGACGCAGCGCCAGCCCCGAAATGCCTGCGGCCAGCAGGGCAAGGGCAGAAGGCTCCGGAACAGCATTAATCGGGATGCCGGTGTTGGGAGTTGTCTCCCAGTAAATGTCCTGGACAGTCGCGGTGAAGTTACCCGGAGAGCCGTTGACCCGGAGGTCCACGTAGCCGTAATGCACCTGAGGGCTGCCGCTGATGTCGCTGACAAATTGGAAGCCCATCGCGCCCATGGCGGTGAAGTTGTTGAAGTCGTAAGCGGGATTTCCGGCGTTCTTGTTGGCGAGCCAGCGGTGGTAGGTGGGTGCCGAGCCGGTGGCGCCATTCAGAGTCAATCCCGTCGTCCAGGGAATCACGTAACCATTCGCAGAGGGGTTGAGCAGCAAGTTATTGGCCCCGTAGCCTGACGCATCGATGCGCCGACTGTTGACGCCGAAGAGGAAATCCGAGGTCCCGTTTCCATCCACGTCGAATAGAAAGTAGTTATGGTAGTATCCAGATCCCTGGCCGGGGATGAGGTTATGCGGGTAGGGGCCCAGCGCCTGCGAGAGCGTCACCGCCCCTTCGACGTTTTGGCCGGCGAAGAATGCTCCCAGGCCGGCCGCTGTCGTATAAGCCAGCAGCCGCTTTTGTGAATCAGGCGTAAATCGGTTATTTGAGTTGGGAATCTGTGTGCTCATTTTATTACTTCGGACGGTTTCCTATGACCTATCAATTGGCGAGTGGTTTGCAGCGAACTCCGTGGACAATTGACGATTCGCGTCATAATTCGGATGATTCAATGGCCTTCGAAGTGGTGATTGATTTGGCAGGTTCAGTAAACGCGAGTGCTGTGGTCCTGCATCCAGTTCACATCCTGGCTGTTTGGTTGGGCGACATTCAGTTGGAGTGTGGTGGTGAGTGGAGGGTAGGTTCGCGAATCGCGCCACCTGTGGATTTCGGCATGACCATCGGCGAAGGCGAAGTCGGCGGCTTTACCGTGATAACTGGCAGGAAAGTCAACCATGACGGTTTGCGCCATATTCGGGTAACCGTCCATTTGCACGATAAAGAAGCCGTCGTTGATGCTATCCTCCCGCTCTTCCAGAAACACAAAAGTCATTGTCGGTCCGGGCCTGGTCATGTCAGTCAGCTTGCGAAAGACCTTGAAGTTGGCGCTTGTGCTCCAGCCTCCGCGCGGGTCTAGCGTGTCACCTCTGCCGCCTGTCCAGATGTTCATGGACATGCTGCGAGGCCGAGGCACCTTCTCGCCGGAAGGTTTCTGACCGATGCTTCGGTCGGCCGGGCAATGCCAGATGCCCGCACTTTTGCCGCAGTAAGGCCATATCAGGCTCTTTTTGATGGTATTATCCGCATCCCAATTGCCCTGGGTTGTGGGAGAGGCGAGGTCCAAGTCCAAAGGCGCGCCGGATGGAACCCAGGCGTACTGCGCCATGGGCGGGAGGGCATAACCGTAGGGCAACACATCACGGCTGTCTTCGGAATACTGTCGCCAGGCCAGCAAGAGCTGGCGGTTATTGTTCATGCAGGCGATGGCCTGGGCCTTTTGCTTGGCCCTGCCCAAGGCGGGCAGGAGCAGCGCGGCGAGGATGGCAATGATGGCAATAACGACGAGTAGCTCGATGAGCGTGAAACCGAACCGATGGTCTCGCTGGACAGGCAAGTTCATTTTGTAAGCTTGCCGTAACTTCTGGCTGGGTCAATCCCTAAATTGGAGTGGATGGCCGGAAGCTGGGTGGTTTCAAGAAATCGTAGCCGCCGACGGGAGTCGGCGCTAACACTCCGATAATCGAGGAAAAGTGCGCCGACTGCCGTCGACGGCTACGTTTTTGCCGGAGGTGCGCATCTTAGATTCTTTTGCGCGGCTGCCTGCGCGTGGAGGGAGTATCGCAGGTTGATAGCCTGCTGACGCACCGAAAGTGGCCAAGGATGGAAGGTACACGGCGGGGAGCCTTCGGACGGTCTGCCGACTGAAAGTCGGCGATACGGCAGGTTGGAAAACCTGCGCTACGACGCTGGCAAGCCCGAAGAATCTAAGATGCGCGCTGCTGGGTCAAAGCAGCCATTCCTGAGTTGCTTTAGGAGGCGCGAGTGCGGTAGGCTGGGGGCGGCTTTAGAAATGAAAATCTATATTGACGGGAAATATTACGACGAGCGCAACGCCAAGATTTCGGTGTTCGATCATGGACTGCTTTATGGAGACGGCATTTTTGAGGGGATTCGGGCGTATAACGGCCGGGTATTCAAGTTGAAGGAACACATCGACCGGCTTTTTTGTTCGGCGAAGTCGATATTGCTGACGATTCCGATGGGACATGCGGAGTTGATGGCTGCGGTGGTGGGGACGTGCCGGAGGAACAAGTTGCGGGATGGGTACATACGCCTTGTGGTGACGCGCGGTCGAGGGACTCTGGGGTTGAATCCGAACCGGTGCAAAGATCCCTCGGTGATTATCATTGCGGACAAGATTCAGCTTTACCCGGAGGAGATGTATCAGCGGGGCATGGAGATCGTGACGGTGCCAACGACGCGGAATTTGCAGAACGCCATCAATCCGGCGATCAAGTCCTTGAATTACCTGAACAATATTTTGGCGAAGATCGAGGCGAACAACGCCGGGTGCGAAGAAGCGATAATGTTGAACGCCCAGGGGTTCGTAGCGGAATGCACTGGCGACAACATTTTCATTGTGGCCGAGGGTCAGCTTTTGACACCGCCCCTCTCGGCGGGCGCTTTGTATGGGATTACGCGGCGCGTGGTTATGGAACTGGCAGCGGAATCAGGCATGAGAGTGGGCGAGAAAGATCTGACCCGGCATGAATTGTTCAACGCCGAGGAATGTTTTTTGACTGGGACCGGCGCAGAGCTGATTTCGGTGGTCAAGATCGACGGTCGGGTAATCGGGAGCGGGAAGCCGGGTGCAGTGACCAAGAAGTTGGTGGGGCATTACCATGCCTTGACTAAAGCTTCCGGGGAGCCGATATACGAATAGCGAATTTATGCTGTGCTGCATCTGCAAGGAAAAGGAAGCCAAAGTGCATTTGACCCAGATAACTGGGGACAAGATGCAGAAAGTGGATTTATGCGAGGATTGCGCCAAGACCAAGGGGGTCAACGATCCTCAAGGGTTTTCGCTGGCGGACCTGCTGCTCGGGTTGGGGGCTTCGCATGAGATTGAGCAATCGGCGGGCGGGTCGGATTTGAAGTGTCTGCGCTGCGGGTTTACGCAGGCGGATTTCAAGAAGGCTGGCCGTCTGGGTTGCCCGGAATGCTACGGAGCCTTTGCCGAGGCGCTGGAAGGCCTGCTGAAGACGATGCACAAGGGGACGCACCACATTGGGAAGGTTCCGGAATCGCTGCGGCAGAGCCGGGATTTGTCCGACCGGCTGAACACGCTGCAAGAGAAACTGACCAAGGCCATCGAAGGAGAAGACTTCGAGAAGGCAGCGGTTTTGCGGGACGAAATCAAGCAAACGACGGCGCACCTCACCGATACACCAGCCAATTGAGCGACATGGAACTGCACACATTTCTGACCCCACCCGCCGAGAGCGCACGGCGGAAAGGGCCGCATGATCGGATTGTAATGTCGAGCCGCGTCCGGCTGGCGCGCAACCTCAAAGACGCGGCTTTTCCTGGATGGGCGAAGAAGCCGGAGCGGATTCGGGTACTGGAACTGGTTCGGCCAGCAGTGGAAGAGTTGCCGGAGATGAAGGATGCTTTTTCGGGAACGATGGATAGTTTATCCGCACTGGACAAGCAGATACTGGTGGAGCGCCATTTGATCAGCCGGGAACATGCCGCGAAGAGCGCCGGCAGCGGACTGGTTCTGAACCGGGACGAGACGTTTTGTTTCATGATCAACGAGGAGGATCATCTGCGGATGCAGGCGCTTCGTCCCGGACTGCAACTGAGGCAGGCGTGGTCGGCGATTGACCAGGCGGATACGACGCTGGCGCGGAAGCTGGTCTATGCCTTCAGCCCGGAACTCGGTTATCTGACGGCCTGTCCGACGAACATCGGCACCGGCATTCGCGTCAGCGCGATGTTGCACCTGCCGGGTTTGGTGCTGGCGGAGCAGATCAACCCGATCATCCAATCCGTCAGCAAACTGGGGCTGGCAGTTCGAGGATTGTATGGGGAGGGCACTGAGGCGCTGGGGAATGTTTTCCAGGTGTCGAACCAGATGACCTTGGGGGAATCGGAGGGGGCGATTGTGGAACGGCTGGAAAAGGTGCTGGCGCAGATTATCGAGCACGAGGAGAACGCGCGCGCGACGTTATTGGAGAAGAAGCCGAAGATGGTGTATAACCACATCGGGCGGGCGTATGGAATTCTGGCCAATGCGCACAGCATTTCTTCCAAGGAAACCATGAACCTGCTCTCGCTGATGCGACTGGGGGTGGACGTGGGACTATTTCGGGGGGTGGAGCGGTCGGTGGCGGACGAGTTATTCATTTTGACACAGCCGGCGCACTTGCAAAAACAGCATTCGGAGAAACTTACGGCCGAGGAGCGCGATTTGCTGCGCGCTGATATGGTGCGCGAGCGGTTGCGGCACATCAGCCGGCCCGTTGCGCACAGCCCGGAAGCCGGAGGAGCCGGATTGGACAAAACCGCAAAGTAACTGCACTTTTATATATATGAGCGATCAGGAAGCCACGAACAATTTTACTCCGCGAGCGCAGCAGGTGCTTGCGCTGGCACGGAAAGAAGCCGACCGTTTCAATCACAATTTTGTGGGGACAGAACACCTCTTGCTCGGCCTGATAAAGTTGGGCCAGGGCGTGGCGGTGAATGTCCTCCAAAAGCTTGGGCTCGACCTGGAGACCGTCCGGTTGGAGGTGGAAAAGCAGGTTGGGACGGGGCCTGATCAAAAGATGATGGGGAATATTCCTTACACACCGCGCGTGAAGAAAGTTTTGGCGCTGGCGCAAAAGGAAGCCAGGGCCCTGAATCACACCTATGTCGGCACCGAGCACATTTTGTTGGGTCTGCTGCGCGAGGGGGACGGTGTGGCGGCGCGCGTGCTCAAGAATCTGGACGTGGACATCGAACAAACGCGTCAGGAAGTTTTGAAGGAGCTGGATCCGAACTTTGCGGCGCAGGATGAATCCGTTCCCGCGGGAGCCGCGGAGAAGCCGGCGTCCGAAAAGAAGGGTGAGATGAAGACCCCGGCGCTCAAGGCGTTTGGGCGGGACCTGACCGAGATCGCGCGCAAGGGCGATCTGGACCCGGTCATCGGACGCAAGAACGAGATTGAGCGGGTGATTCAGATTTTGTGCCGCCGGACGAAGAACAATCCGGTGCTGCTGGGAGAGGCGGGTGTGGGCAAGACCGCGATTGTCGAGGGGTTGGCGCAGGAAATTGCGGCTGGGAACGTGCCCGAGCTGCTGCGGGACCGGCGGGTGATCACACTCGATCTGGCATTGATGGTGGCGGGCACCAAGTATCGGGGCCAGTTCGAGGAACGCATCAAAGCCGTCATGGACGAGATTCGCCGCTCGAAGAACATTATTTTATTCATCGACGAACTGCACACGATTGTTGGGGCCGGGTCGGCCGAGGGGACAATGGACGCCTCGAACATCATCAAGCCCGCCCTGAGCCGCGGGGAACTGCAGTGTATCGGCGCCACCACCCTGAACGAGTATCGCAAGTATATTGAAAAAGACGCTGCGTTGGAACGGCGATTCCAGTCCGTGAAGGTCGAGGCTCCGTCGATCGAGGAAGCGATTTTGATTTTGAAGGGGCTGCGTCCGAAATACGAGGAGCACCACAAGGCGGAATTCACGGAAAAAGCGATTGAATCCTCGGTGAAGCTTTCGGACCGTTACATCACAGACCGCCATCTGCCGGACAAAGCGATTGACGTGATGGATGAGGCCGGGTCTCGCGCACGCATCGGGACGATGACGCGGCCGCCGGAGGTCAAGGGTTTGGAGGGGGAGATTGAGGAGATCAAGGGCAGGAAAGAAAAGGCGATCAAGAGCCAGGATTTTGAAGGGGCCGCTGCGCTGCGGGATAAAGAGAAGCAGGCCAAGGAACGGCTGGAGGCGGTCCTGAAAGATTGGCGCACGGCACGCGAGGAGAAGCGTGTGAAGGTCGATGAAGAGGACATTCTGCATGTGGTCTCTAAATGGACCGGCATTCCCTTGCAACGAATGGAACAGGGCGAAATGCAACGGTTGCTGCAGGTAGAAACGGAGATGGGCAAGGTCGTCATCGGCCAGAAGGAAGCTGTGGCGTCGCTGTGCAAAGCCTTGCGCCGGTCGCGAGCTGATCTGAAAGACCCGCGCCGACCCATCGGGACGTTTGCATTGCTTGGTCCTACGGGGGTGGGCAAGACGCTATTAGCCAAGACGCTGGCGGAGCAGTTGTTTGGGGACTCCAAAGCGCTCATCCAGCTTGATATGAGCGAGTATATGGAGAAGTTTAACGTGTCGCGACTCATCGGATCTCCGCCTGGATATGTTGGTTACGAGGAAGGTGGACAACTCACTGAGCAGGTGCGCCGCAAGCCGTATTCGGTGGTGTTGTTTGATGAGATTGAAAAGGCGCATCCCGACGTATGGAACTTGCTGCTGCAAATTCTGGAGGAAGGCAAACTGACGGATAACGTTGGCCGCGTAATCAACTTTCGGAACACGATCATTCTGATGACTTCAAACGTGGGTTCCGATACCATTCGGAAGCAATCCACGCTGGGGTTCTCGCCGATTAACGATGAGAACAGCTACGAAAAGATGCGGGAAAAGATTATGGACGAGGCCAAGAAGACCTTCCGGCCGGAGTTCCTTAATCGACTGGACGACATCGTCGTCTTCCGTTCGCTGACCAAACCCGACCTCATCCAGATTCTGGATTTGGAAATCACCAAGGTTATACAGCGGCTCAAGGCCCGGAACATTGTGCTGCAACTCGACGACAAGGCGAAGGAGTTTCTTGTTGGCAAGGGATACGACCCACTCTACGGGGCGCGGCCGATGCGCCGCGCAGTCGAACGATCTCTCGAGGATCCCCTGGCTGAGGAGATTCTCAAAGGTGTCTTTCACGAGAGCGAGCCAGTGCTGGTGACTATGGAAACGGATCGGCTGGTATTTTCGCAAAAAGCCGCCGCTGCTGAAGAGGCGCTTTCGAGTTGATTTGCGGACACCGGGAAGTCCGCGACAACCCTGAGCGGGGATGGGGTTTGGTTTGCCATTGCGGAGCAATGGCAGGTATTTTAGAAGCGTTAAACTGTCTATGAGCGGACCGCCCAAATGCGATGCTGCAGGCAAGCTGGATGCGGGAAAGTGTTTAGCGCGTTCGGTTGCGGACGCCCTGGCCGAAGATCCGACACTCGAAGCGGTGACAGTGGACCGGGCGCGCCACACGATTTCGGTGGCGACGCTCGGCAAAACCGATGTTCCGAGGCTCACCGAACGGATCAGCGCGACCGTGGAACGGGCCCAGGAAACCAGTGCCAGCCAACCTTGCACGCTTTTGGCCGGAGAGACCAATTGCCAGACCTGCGGCCAGCCGCTTTCGGATTTCCAACAGCGCAAGATCACGATTCGTCAGGATGCGGAGACCACGACGATTGCTCGCGTCACGTGTCCGACGGCGCCGAAGTTCTGGCGTTGGCGGGACATCCCCTGGCCAAAAGTCGTCCAGCGCGACGTCGAGTTTCTCGAGCACGCGGACGATGTCAACGAATGGAAGGCCGAACTAACGGCCGCAATTCTCTGCGGCGTGTTTGGGCTGGGCGCCTGGTTTTTTCGCGCCCACCCTTTGTCGGTGGCGGGCTATGCGGCGGCCTATCTCGCCGGCTGTTGGTTCACCGCGCAGGACGTTTGGGAGCGGCTGCATAAGGGTGCCATCGACGTCCACTTTCTCATGCTGGCCGTCGCCGTCGGCAGCGCCAGCATCGGCGCCTGGGGCGAAGGGACGACCCTGCTCTTCCTTTTCTCGCTTTCGGGCGCGCTGGAAAACTTTGCGCTCGGCCGCACCCAACGGGAGATTCGTTCTTTGTTCCGCGAAGCGCCCAAGTTTGCCACCGTCATTGACGAGCAGGGCCGCGAGCGCGAGATGCAGGTGGAACGACTGCGCGCGGGGATGCGGTTGTTGATCAAGCCCGGAGTTCAATTTCCGGTTGATGCCGAGATTGTCAAAGGCCAAACCGCCAGCGACGAATCGAACCTCACCGGCGAGGTCACTCCAGTCGAAAAGACCATTGGCGACAGCGTTCTTGCCGGCACGATGAATCTTTGGGGCGCGGTCGAAGCGCTCATTCTGCGACCGGCGGCCGAGAGTTCGTTGCAGAAGATCATTCATCTCATCAAGGACGCCCAGCAGCAGAAGGCCCCCGCGCAGCAGTTCACCGACCGGTTCGGCACGTATTACACCTATAGCGTGCTGGGACTCTCATTCATCATGTTTTTCGTTTGGTGGCTCGGGTGCAGTCAAGCGCCGTTCGCTGCGATAAGCTCAAACCACAGCGCATTTTATCACACGATGACGCTTCTGGTAGTGGCGTCGCCGTGCGCGCTGGTGCTGTCGATTCCCTCAGCGGTGCTGGCGGCGATTGCATGGAGCGCGCGGCACGGCATTCTGTTTCGTGGCGGGGCTGCGGTGGAGAAGATGGCCGGGGTGACGCTAGTAGCGCTTGACAAGACGGGCACACTGACCACGGGCGAACTCCGGGTGGAAACGGTGGAAAGCTTTCCGCCGGGCCGGGAAATGGAAGTGGCGCTGCTGGCCTATTCGCTCGAGCGCCTTTCGACCCATCCGCTGGCTCGCGCCATCACCCGCCACGGCAAACAACAGGGTCTTCAACCCATCGACCTCTCCGAGTTTGAATCCATTACCGGCCAGGGGCTGCGGGCGCGCCGGAATGGGGAGACGTGTCTGCTGGGCCGGCGCGAATGGCTCGCCCAAGGCCCGCGCGCCGCGGCCATAGCGCAAGTGCCCGCCACAGACGCCGGTTTATCGGAAATCTGGCTTGTCGAGGGCGGCCTCCTCGGGCGACTCATCTTGCGCGACGACATCCGCCCGCAAGCCCGGCACGTGCTCGAAGAATTGCGCCATGAGGGCCTGCGCGCCATTGTCCTGACCGGCGACCGCCAGGCCACCGCCGACCATCTCCGGACGGAATTGGGGATTGACGACGTGCGCGCCGAGTTAAATCCCGAGGCGAAGCTTTCCGCCATTCGTTCGCTGACCAAAGAGGGGCAGCGCGTCGCGATGGTAGGCGATGGCGTCAACGACGCTCCCAGCCTGGCCGCTGCCCACATCGGCGTCGCCATGGGTGCGCGCGGTTCCGACGCCGCCCTCGAGCAGGCTGACGTCGTCTTGATGCACGACCGCCTCGAGAACTTCCTCGCCGCCTTCCGCCTCAGCCAGCGGGCGCGGCGTATTATACGTCAGAACCTGATTATCTCCCTGGGCACGGTCGCAGTGCTGGTCACCTTCGCCATTCTGGGCAGAATCCCCCTCACCGTCGGCGTGGTCGGCCACGAAGGCAGCACGGTAATCGTCGTGATGAACAGCCTCCGCCTCCTCTTCGGCGGTGCCCGCCTCAACCACCCCTCCAGAGTTTCAACGCTGGGTACGCGAGTTTAGAGGGGCACAAGTCCCGAAGGGACCGCTGAAACCTTGTGCGATTCGTCAGCCGTCCCTCCGGAACAAAGGCTTGGACCGGTTTCTCGGGCCTTCTCTGGGATCAAATCCTAGTGACAT
>JBAXTC010001070.1:0-2191 GCA_037130375.1 Verrucomicrobiota bacterium
GGAGTGTTAGCGCCGACTGCCGTCGGCGGCTACGATTTCTTGAAACCACCCTGGGTTGCGGCCTCCGCAGTTTCTTCTGCCTTGAGTTCTTGGCCGTTTTGCCCTAGACCAAGCGGCAATGAGCGATCCAATTGGACCCATATTGCCGAAATGGCCGTTTTACCTTGGGGACGGCCTGCTCTTGGGCACAGCGTATTTCATTTGCAGTCAAAGCAAATCGGCCATCGGGCATTGGGAAATCTGCCTTGCCGTTTTTTGCGTTGCGGCCGGCGCGGTGCTGGGCATCGCGCCCTTTCTGCTTGAATACCGCGCCAACATGAAACTGGCGGAGGCCGGCGCCCTCACGACGGTGGTGTCCCAGCTTCACGACATGAAAGGCATTGCTGGTCAAATCAGCGGCGCGACCGGCAAATGGCAGGAGGCGCAGGAACAAGCCGAGAAGACCACGATTACGGCCAGGGAAATCACAGAGCGGATGACGGTGGAAGCGAAGGCATTCACGGAATTCCTGCAGCGCGCCAACGACAGCGAAAAGGCGACTCTGCGGCTCGAAGTGGACAAGTTGCGCCGCGCAGAAAGCGATTGGCTGCAGGTGCTGGTGCGCGTGCTCGATCACATTTTTGCGCTCAACCAGGGCGCCCTCCGCTCCGGCCAGCCGAAATTGATCGAGCAACTGAGCCATTTTCAGAATGCCTGCCGCGATGCAGCGCGCCGCGTCGGGTTGACACCGTTCGTGGCTGATGAGGCTCAAACGTTCGATCCTCAACGGCATCAGTTGCTCGACGAGAGCGCCCAGCCGGCCCCAGACGCGATCGTTGCGGAGACAATAGCGACGGGATACACCATTCAGGGGAAACTGCTTCGGCCCGCGCTAGTGCGCCTGGAAGATCCCCTCGCAGCAACGCCGCCACCGGCTGCTGCTCCAGCAGCGGGACCAATCCCGGACGGAAATCAAAGCAGGTTGTCGCCGGAATCGGAAAAGATGGGATAGACACAATGGCGCAATTCATGAAGTAACGGTCGATACCTCACCCGGCGGCCCAATCTGGTCATAATGAAGAATTGCTCTTTCCCGGTAAACGACCGTTGACACGCCAGAGGCTGCCCCCTAAACTGCCGTGGTTATTTAAATCTAAGACCAAGCCATGTTGATTCGAATCAGCTTAATTGTGGCCATCCTCGTTGGGTTGGCGGTCGGTGTCCTGAACTTCGTGCCGGTGAAGAAAAAGATCGAGAAGTTGCAGGACGATTGGAAAAGTGAAACCGCTTTGCATAAAGAATTCGAGGGGAAATTCAAGGTCACGAAAAGCGAACTGGACAAAACCAATGCCGTTCTGAAGCAGACCATCGCAACCTTGGAAGCGACGACGGCGGACAAGGAAAAGGCGCAGGCAGACCTCGCGACCCTAACCAAGCGCGCCGACAAGCTGAATGACGATTTGAACAAGACCCGGCAGGAACGCGACAGCGCTCAGCAGGAATTGGCCGCTTACAAAGCGACCGGGCTTAATCCCGAGCAAATCTCTGGCATTAACAAAGAGTTCAAGAAACTCCAGGATACCCTGGCGGGCATCCAGGAGGAAAACAAGGTGCTCGGACAGAAACTCAAGAAGGTGGAGAATGAACTGGCCCGGTACAAGGAGCCGGAAAAGTTTGTGTTCCTGCCCGCATCCTTGAAAGGCAAAGTGCTGGTGACGGATCCAAAGTGGAATTTCGTCGTGCTTAACGTTGGTGAAAACCAGGGGGTGTTGGAATACGGAGAGTTCCTGGTCAATCGAAACGGGAAGCTCGTGGCCAAAGTCGTGGTCCGCACGGTCTATAAGGACCAGAGCATTGCCAACGTTCTGCCTGGCTGGGAACTCGGTGAATTGATGGAGGGCGACCAGGTGATCCCCGCCCATCCCGCATCGTGATGGGTCTTTTTTACAACCCGCGCTGGATGTTTCTCCTGCTGCTGTCCCTCGCTACGCTCGGGCTGAGTGGCTGCGCGAGCACGGAATCGGAGAATGTTTCCGCGCGGCCATGGAATGCGCCTCAAAGCTGGGAGAACGGCTTGCCTGGCGCCATGTACGACCGTAACCGCTAGACCTTGCTCCTTCAGCACAGGTCCGAGAGTGTGCAGCAGCGGATTGGTTCGGCCGGCTCAATTCAAACAAACGTTCTTTATGCCTCAGGCTGGCGGCTGGTAGGA
>JBAXTC010001071.1:0-2184 GCA_037130375.1 Verrucomicrobiota bacterium
GCTGGGGTTGCTCAAGCTGCCAGGTTTCACCGCCATCGAAGCTGCGGGCAAGCACTGGGACCTGGGGCTTGGATGCATCGATCGCATGCCCGCCCCCCGAATTGCTTTTATGATACCCCAGGCTGAAGCCGACCAGGATCTCGTTGCCCCAACTCCACAGACCATTGTTGGCGGGCCAGCCAGTGAAGCGGCCAGTCTCGCCATAAACCAGCACATGCCTGCCGGAGCCCCTTGCGAAAGCACTGCGATTCATCGTGGCGGGATCAGGTTCCGGACGCCAGTTCCAGTATTCTTCCTGTGCGGCGGTGTGGCGGATCTGGTTTTCCGGAATCAGCTCCGACTCGTGCCCGGGCCAACTCCATTCAATGCGGAAGCTTCCTTTCCCCGCCTTCTGGTGCGAATAGTAAACCTGGATAGGATAGGCGCGGTCCTGAACCATTTCCATTGTTCCAGTTCCCAGCCCATCCTCTGTCTCCAGGATTGTGGCATTGGCGATTTTCAAAGTTACCCGCCAGCTTGTTTTCACACGAAACGTTACGTGTGTGGACGCGGGTGAAACCAACTCACCCTCCCACATGGCGGACCAGGAAGAGCCAAAGCCGGTTTCCGAATCAAATTCCGGGGACATCGTCCGGAGAAGATCACCGCCCTTGGCTCGTGTAAAATCCGCGTTGCCGTACCAGGGTCCAACCAAACCTGGCAGCCTTGGCTCAGCGGCAGCAACCTTTTTCAGTGAAGCCAGGATGGCTGCCGCGACGGGTTGTGCGAGGACGGCGCATCCATCCTTGGTGAAATGCACGTTGTTCGGTATTTGAATTTGCGAAAGCTGGGGCAGGGCAAAGGCGTGCAGATCATTGATTGAAACGTCGTGCCTCTCCATGACTTTTCGGGCCGCCTCATTGTATGGCAGAACATCTTCGGGCCGTCGCGGCGTAGCGAGTTTTCCTTCCGGCACGGGCGTGGTGGAGGCCCATATCAGTTGGGCGCCGGTCTGTTTGAGGCGCTGCACCAGTTGGTCCAGGTTTCGCTCGTAGTCCAACAGGGGCACCTGTTGCTGGCCGTTGTCCATGAGTTTCAAATCGTGCAGGCCCCAATTGAAATGGATGACATCCCAGCGCTGGGTTCCCAGCCAGAGGTTCAACTTGGCCAGTCCGTTGGTGGTGGATCCGCCATTCTCGGGAATGCGATACACATTGGCTTTGCCCGCCAACCGCTCCCGCACGGGCAACGTGTAATCAATCGAGATCGAATCCCCGATCAAGAGGACTCGCGGCAGTCCGACAACATCTTGGGGAGGCCGCATGGCGGGATTTGAAGAGGCGCCGTTGGAATCGGCGGCTGAATTGGTGAAATCCGCAGCGTGCAAGGCGACCACGAAGCTTGCGAGCGCCTGCGCACACAACAGGCAGACGGTTAATGAACTCGCGCTCAGGTTCTGTTTGATGGAGGAGCTTCGTTTTTTCATCGCTGGATTCCTTTCAGGTTTGTTGATCGCCGCATCCGAGGGTTTCCCAGGACAGCATCCTGTCAATCAGTTCGCCCGCATAGCGCTCGTGGTAGTCATCCCACGGAATGAAAGGTGGTCGAAGCTGCGCCGAGCCGAACAACCCCTTGCGCACGCAAAAGCGTTTCAGCAAATGCAAGTTGATGTCGATATGCTGTCTGCTCCAGGCAAGATAGGGCAGCGTGGTCTCGAAGATCTCGGTCGCGCGCTGTCGATCACCAGCAAGGTAGCGCTCGACCACCTTCACGTAAGGGCGATGAAACGCCGAGGGATTGAAACCGTGGATGCCGCGATCCAGGGCCTCAATTATCTGGGGCATCGCCCAACCGCTCCACACTCGCACCGCGCCGCCGGTTCTTTCACGAAGCACGGTTGCCTTGTATCCCGTCCGTGGCACCTCGATCTTCATGCACTGAAACGTTTGAATCTCCTACTGCAAGGCGCAGATCAAGTCCGCGTCCATCCCGAAATTGCCCCAAGACAGATACTGAATCACGAGGTATTCGACGCCGGTTGTCGCAACCTGCGTAAAGTAAGCCTTCGCTTTCGCCGCCTCACCCGCAATGGCGTCGGGGGCGCGGCAGAGAATGTAACGACAACCGGCAGCGAGCAGACGCTCGGCTGAGCGCGCCGCCTCGCTGGCCGAGGGCTCGATCACGCCTCCCACCACCGGCAATCGG
>JBAXTC010001072.1:0-2178 GCA_037130375.1 Verrucomicrobiota bacterium
CGTAGCTGCAAAGGATGAACTGCAGCGACGGGAAGCGGATGGCGCGGCGTTCGCAGTAACGCGCGAACAGAACGCCATAAACCGGATCCACGTCGAGAAATTGCGGTTGCCACTCAGCGGCTTCAGCCGCCATCCGCGCGAGGTCGGCTTCGCCCCAAAGAAACGGAAGCCGCGACAGGCTGACGAAGAGGGCGTTGCCGACGATGCGGTCGGCGCGTGAAGGTGTGCCGGTGTAACAGATGTCGCCGCTGCAAATCGGCGAGTTGATCGTGACGCGCCGCGCTGCGGGAAATGCATCGAGCACTCCCGCCACGAACGGATTCACCCGCAGTGCCCGGTCCTCCTGCTCTGCCCACCAGCCCCGCGCCAGCAGCAGCGGCGTTCGCTCCTCCGAAGTGCCCGAGGTATGCTCCATCTCGACCAGGTCCTGATCCAGCAGCGCTTCCAACTCGACATCCGCGCGAAGAAAATTGCGTGGAAAGCCGCTGCGGATGTCCCGCTTGGTGATGAACGGCAGACGGCGCAATTCCTCGAGGGAGAGCCTGGCACCAGCCCCGGGCGGCGCATTGCCGGGACGCCGGTACAGCGGCACCTCGCGCAGCCAGCGGGGCAGAGCATCGCCCAGCCGGTGCGGCAAGGCAGCTTCGCGAATCAGTTCCTGTGTCGCTAACATACAACTCTTCTCATAGTCCTGTGCAAGATAGCAGAATCTAGCACAAATCGAGAAATTCGCAGGTAATTTGGAAGAAGCAAACCCAGCCCACCCAGAGAATAGCGAAATTATACTTTCAACCTGCCCGGAAGGGCTTAGAGTATTGTGAAAGTGCAAGATATGGCAAAAGCGAATCTCCCTGCCCCGCGTAGCGTCAAAAGCAAATTGTTATCCGTTCAGTTTTCGACAATGGCTGTGCTGGCGGCTGCCAGCTTCCAGCCGTTGGTGGCAGCGGCGGACATCACCTATATTGACCTGACTGCCGCCGGAATGGATTACTCAACCGCCGGCGGGTTGTATGGCACGGACGTGGTTGGTATTGCCGGCATGGGCGGGGTTAGTCACCCCATCTTGTGGTCAGGCTCGGCCAGTTCGTACGTGGACCTAAGCCCCGCCGGAAGTTACGGCAGCTCTGCCTACAGCATCAGTGGCTCATGGCAGGTCGGATCGTTTAATATTTCGCCCACGGGGGCGACAAACCACGCCGCGTTATGGTCGGGCACGGCCGCTTCCGTTGTGGATCTGAATCCCTCGTGGGCGATTTCCTCCATAGCCCAAGGGGTGAGCAGTTCGCAACAGGTGGGTTTGGCTTTTGTTGGCGGGGTTGATCACGCCACCTTGTGGTCGGGCACGGCTGCTTCGGTTGTGGACCTGAATCCTTCTTTGGCTGCTAATAGTATTGCCTTTGCGACAGACGGCTCTCATCAAGTGGGATTCGCCGGGATAGGCGGCAACAGTCGAGCCGGGTTCTGGTCGGGGACGGCAGATTCCTTTGTGGACTTGTCACCCAGTGGATCGCTTTCGTCTCGGGCCTATATGCTGAGCGGCTCTCACCAAGTGGGGGTGGCTACGGTTGGCAGTGCCGATCACGCCGCGTTATGGTCGGGCACGCCCGAATCGTTTGTGGACCTGAATCCCGCGGGATATAGTATGTCTGCGGCCTTGGGAGTGGACGGTCCATGGCAGATTGGGTTTGCCGTCACTGGTGGCGTGTCACATGCCGCTTTGTGGTCGGGCACGCCCGAATCGTTTTTTGATTTGAGCGCCATTTTCGGTTCAGCCTTCCCGAAGGGCGCCAATGCCGCCGGCGTCTGGATCGATGGCACCACTCTCTACATCTCCGGCACAGCTTACGATTCGAGCGAAAACGGCCATGCCATCCTCTGGACGATTACGAACGCCGTCCCTGAGCCTGGCTCAGCGGCGTTACTGGCGCTTGGCTTGGGTGGTCTTGTGATGTGTCAGCGTCGGCGAAGCTCCCGTGCCTGCTGACGGAAGCCCTCGCTGATATCAGTTCCCCTTTCCCCGAGAGCCTTCTTGGGCTGCCTGTTGTGCCACGAATACGTTGGCCATTGAAGCCGAAGTGGACAGCCAAGGCTGGCTGAACATCCATGCTAAGATGCGCACCTGCGATCAGGGCGGATTCAAGAACCTGCAAAATCGTAGCCGCCGACGGCAGTCGGCGC
>JBAXTC010001073.1:0-2174 GCA_037130375.1 Verrucomicrobiota bacterium
CCTTGACGCACTGGCGCATCTCCAGGAACAGGTCGTAGAGGTCTTTGGCCCAAAGTTGTTTGTGTTGTTCAAAGAGGAACACCAATTCGCGCAGCAGGTGGCTTTTGCAGAAAGTGTGGAGGCAGTTCTCAAAACTCACATAGCTGGCCAGGAAATCATGCATCAGCCAACCCGTGAAGCGAGGAATGATGCCGACGGCGCGGATGGACTCTTTGCTGCGATTAGGTTGGACACTGAAGAAGGTCAGCAAGGGCGTGCATAACACGTGGAGCCAGTGGGTGACCTTGTTGATGGGCAAGCTCGTTTCGTCGGCGTGGAGAAGTTTTTCCTGCGGCAAGAGGTCCCGCAGCCGGTTTTCAAATGGCTCCAGGGCGTCGTATTGCTCTTGGCGAGCCTTTTGCAGGGTGGCTTCACTGACGGGAAAGCCGAACATTTCCTGGCACATTTGACGGATCCGCAGACTGGCTCCGGCTTGGGCGTCGTAGAGGTAAGCCAGCAGGGCGCGGATGTTTTTCCCGTATTGGACGGGGGCGGTAAGGTCCACTGGAAAAGAAGCCCGGGAGGTTCGGCCGCAATTGGGGCATTCTTTGATTTCGGCCCGATGCTCAGTACATTCCAAGAGGAGACTGGGTAAGTCAAAGACTTGGCGAGGCTCATAATCCAAGGCCGGTTGCTGGGAAAGGTCCTCGCCGCACCCGCACTCGTGCAAGGGATGAACTTGGATGTGCTGGGGCTTTAGGCTGGGTTGAAGGGTGCGACCGGGGTGACCCGGTTGACCGCCGGAGCGGCGTCCGGACTTTGGGCGTAGGCTCTTGGGCTGGGGTTTTTCGGGCCGGTCCGTGGATGGGGGGCGCGAGCTATTGTGGCTATTCTGGGCGGCCGCGTCCCGCAGGCTGGCATTGTCGGCTTGTAACTCCAAAGCGTAGTCAACCAACCCAGACAAGTCGGCCCGACCTAACTTCATCAGCTCCGCGCGGTCTTTAAAGACAGAGTTGGCGCGGCACATCGGAAGTTAAAGGATAAAGGTAAATGTCCTTACAAGGGGCATGAACCAAGTTGTTTCGCTGGCGCTCATTCTGGCGCGTTCGGCCAGTGGTTTGGCCCACCCGGGTCCAGTTAGCCGCCCGGTAAGAGGTGCCCCGGAAACGGTCCGGTTGCACGAAGGTCTCCAGCAGGTAAAGCCGATGGTGGTAGCGCTCTTGCCAGTCGGCATCGATGCGCCGGGCGATTTGAGAAAGAATGTGGCTGGCCAAATGACGCACCCCCACCCAAGGCAAAATTAGAAAACGGGAGTTATTGGCGATGAACGGCAAGCCCGCGGCCCGCTGCTGAGCCGACCAACCGATCCACCGGTCTCGGGGAGCGCACTGCCAGGCGGCCGCGCCAAAGAGCAGACACCCCAGATCCACTCCCGCGCGACTCCTAATCATATAGCCCAGGTCCTCCCCAACTGGGCCACGATAGCTCAGATAATGGTGTTGGACCAAATACCGCTGGAATTGATGATAGTCCGGGTGTTTGGGGCCGACCACTTGGACCTTCAGGGGCAGCAGCGCGGACAAGTCGGCCACGGTCGATTCAGGAACCACCGCCTCAAACAGTTCAGGACTCGGCCATGGACCTCGGCGCACCGGAGCCCGCCGGCGTTGGGGCAGCGCAATGAGTTGGCGCCGGTGGAGCTTGAGCAAGAGCGTCCGTGCGGCCATGTCTTTGAGCTCGCCAATGGCCGAATACCATTGCCATCTCTGCGCCAAAGCCCGTGATAAGCGCCAGCGGCTCCAAAGAGGATTGGCCTCAATCAAGTCCTCGATCTCGGCGATCTCGACACCACCGATTTTGCGGCCCTGAACGATTTGGTCTGCAAGCACCTAGCCAGACTACCGAGAGAAATTAGAAGTGTCCCGTACAAAACGAAGAAATCTTTGGGCCCACCAATCTGACAATGATTCATCCAAACCCATTTAGCCCTGAGTAGTTACACGGGTTGAGCCAGCCTTCCCGCAAGGCTTCCTCAAAACAAGAGAAGACGCGTTTCGATTCTTCGTCCATATTTAGCCACCTTGTAACCCTTTCCTTTCGGGCCCGCAACTTAATATACGCGGACGACTTCCATGCCCACGGCGGATTCAAGAACCTGCAAAATCGTAGCCGCCGACGGCAGTCGGCGCACTTTT
>JBAXTC010001074.1:0-2169 GCA_037130375.1 Verrucomicrobiota bacterium
GCAAGATCGTCGTCATGGACCCCGCCTGCGGCAGCGGCAACTTCCTTTACGTCTCGCTCCAAATGCTGCTGGACCTGGAGAAGGAAGTCATCACCTTTGCCGCCACGCTCGGTCTCCAGTTCACACCGGAAGTCGGCGTTCACCAACTCCGCGCCTTCGAGATCAACCCCTACGCCTACGAACTCGCCCAGGTGACCGTCCAGATCGGCTGCCTGCAATGGCGGCGCGACAACGGCTTTCACAACGACCGCACGCCTGTCCTGCAAGACCTTGACCGCTTCCAGAATGAAGACGCGCTGCTGGTTCCGCACTTCCACAACAAGGCCAGGACACTAAAGGAAGCGCAAGCCGATGAGCACAAAGCAGATGCATCATTGAAATTCTACACCGAACGCCAATGGCCGGAATGCGATGTGCTTGTGGGCAATCCGCCGTTCCTGGGCGACAAGCTCATGCGCGGGGAGCTTGGCGACAGCTACGTTGAAGAACTGCGCAGAACCTACGGAAACCGTATCCCAGGGCAGTCGGACCTTTGCTGTTACTGGTTCGAGAAGGCGCGGGACTTGATTGAGCAGGGCAAGTGCAAGCGGGCCGGGCTGCTCGCGACACAAGGCATACGCGGCGGCGCAAACCGCGAGGTGCTGAAGCGGATCAAACAGACCGGCGATATATTCTTTGCGGCGAGTGATCGCAACTGGGTGCTTGATGGCGCCAACGTCCATGTGAGCATGGTTGGTTTCGACGACGGCAGCCAAAAAGACCGCAAACTGGATGCTAAGATTGTCGAGACCATAAACGCGAACCTCACATCAACCACAGAAGTGGGAAAAGCGGTCGCGCTTGAAGCCAATGCACTCATCGGTTTTATCGGTGTCGCTCAGAAGGCGCCGTTCGATGTCAGCGAAGCTCAGGCGCTGGACTGGCTATCTTTGAACAACCCGCACGGAAAACCAAACTCTGATGTCCTCATTCCGATCTGCAACGCGACAGATGTTACGAAGCGGCCTCGCGACGTTTGGAATGTGGACTTCGGGCTGGACTTGAGCCTGGAACAGGCTTCGGGCTATGAAGCGCCGTTCGAGCACGTGAAAGCAACTGTTTACCCCCTCCGTGAAGATCATCGCGAGGCTCGGCAGACACGTTATTGGTGGTTGTTTGCTCGACCATGCCCCGACATGCGTAAAGCACTCGCCGGGCTGCCGCGCTTCTTGACAACGCCGCGAGTCTCAAAATTCCGAGTCCTCCGATGGCTCGAGCCTGAAGTTCTCTGCGATAGCGCAGTCGTCGCCTTCGCACGCGACGATGACTACTTCTTCGGCGTCCTCCAATCACGATTCCATGAAGTGTGGGCGCTGGGGCAGGGCACACAGCTTCGCGAAAAGGAGTCTGGGTTTCGCTATACCCCGACCACCTGTTTCGAGACTTTCCCTTTCCCGTTCCCTGATGACTTGGAGCCGCCAAAGCAAGCCCGCGAAAGACCGCCATCCAAGCCGGAGCCACAACCGGAGGCCGACCGCACTTACGCCGAAAACCTTGCGGCGAAGAATTACTTCATGGGCAAAGAAGAGCCAATGCCTTATCGCAGTGGCAGCCGCCGTGAGGAGGCTCATTCTGCTCAGTCCGCACTCCGCATTCCGCATTCCGCTCCCGACCAGCACCGCGCTGCCGTCGCCGCCGCGGCAAAAGAGTTGAACGAACTGCGCGAACGCTGGCTCAATCCCCCGGAATGGACGGTCGAGCACATCCTCGAATTCCCCGGCTCAGCCGACGGCCCGTGGTCGCGCCACGTCGTCAACCCGGACAAGAACGGCATCGGCATCGTGCGCTATCCGCACCTTGAGCCTCGCGACGCCGACTGCGCCGCCAAACTCAAGCAACGCACTTTAACAAACCTTAACAACGAGCGCCCCACATGGCTTGACATGGCCCACAAGAAGCTCGATGGCGCCGTCGCCGCCGCTTATGGCTGGCCCGCCGACTCGAGCGACGAGCAGATTCTGGAACGATTGCTGGCGCTGAACCTGGAACGGGCCGCTGAAGAAGCAAAAGCCGCCAGTTTGAACAAACCAAAACCGTCGCGCTCAAAACACGCCGACGAACTGATTTAGCCCCAATGCCGTTTAGGAAAAATGCCGCTGTCCTGTGGCAGGTAAATCCACCAAGACGTCA
>JBAXTC010001075.1:0-2158 GCA_037130375.1 Verrucomicrobiota bacterium
AGCCGTATCTGGCATATCTGTTTTTGATGTTGCGGGGACGTTTAGGCGGGTGCAACGGAGGTGTAACGGAGGTGTATCGGGGGTGCAACGGAGGTGCAACGGAGCTACAAGACAAAGGCCTGGCCAGGTTTCGCGGGTATTCTCTGGGATCAAATCCTAACGAGGCATTGGACCTCCGGCTCCGGTTGGCTGCGGGACCCTCAGGCCCCGCCGGAGTCGGAGACTCCGCCAACCGGCAGGTCGGAGACCTGCCCCACGCCCCACCAAAATGAGCTGGGCAAACCATTTCACCGACGCATGGAGTCGCCCTTGAGATCGGCGGCGGCCAATGCGGCTGGCTTTTTTAGGAAGAGACCGTCGCCGCATGCGGTCAGAACCTAACCTGCTGGCGGGCTTCGTCCGCCAGCGCAGTGCTCAAGTAACGCTCGCCAGTGCTGCAGCCGATGGTGACGATGAGCTTGCCCTTGTTCTCGGGACGCCGGGCGGCTTGCAACGCCGCCCAGACGTTGGCACCGGTGGAGATGCCGGCCAGGATGCCTTCTTCGAGCGCGAGGCGCCGAGCGGTTATGAGGGCGTCTTCGTTGCTGACGGTGATGACGTCGTCCACGATTTGCAGATTCAGATTTGCGGGAACGAATCCGGCGCCGGTGCCCTGAATCTTGTGCGGGCCGGGCTTGAGAGGCACGCCGTTGCGCGTCTGAGTGATGACCGGGGAGTCTTTCGGCTCGACGGCGATGGACTGGAAGGATTTCTTGCGAAACTTGATGACTTCGCTGATGCCCGTGATCGTGCCGCCCGTGCCGACGGCGGCCACAAGAATATCCGCTTTGCCTTCGGTGTCGGCCCAGATTTCCTCGGCAGTAGTCTTCCGGTGGATTTCCGGATTGGCGGGATTGTTGAACTGCTGGGCCATCCAGGAGTCGGGAGTTTCCTGATTAAGCTGCTCAGCTTTCTTGATGGCACCCTTCATTCCCTCGGCGCCGGGCGTCAAGATGAGTCTGGCGCCCAGCAAGGCGAGCAGAGTGCGCCGCTCCTGGCTCATGGTCTCGGGCATCGTGAGGATGAGCTTGTAGCCACGCGCCGCCGCGACGAACGCCAGCGCAATGCCGGTGTTGCCGGAGGTGGGCTCGATGATGGTGGTCTTGGGCGTCAGAAGGCCGTCGCGTTCAGCGGCCTCGATCATGGCGTAGCCGATGCGGTCCTTGACGCTGCCGAGCGGGTTGAAGAACTCGGCCTTCAGCGCGATGGTCGCGGGCGCACCATCGGTGATACGATTCAGTTGGATCAGTGGGGTTCGTCCCACGGTGCTAATGATGTCTTGATGTATGGGCATGGTTATTTTTCTCTCTTTGTTTTGAATTACAGGTTCTGGGCGTAGGAGATGAACTTCCTATACTCGTCCAAAATCGTGTGCAGGGCGACCGCCAGGGCGGCTTCCTGCAAAAAATGTGGCGCATGGTGCGGGCTTTCCAGGATAACTTCAAACGGGCGGGGCTTGACGCCCGGTAGCGCACGGAGCACGCCCTCGTAGCTGGCGCGAATGATGCCGTCCCGGGCGCGAAAGCCGTCGATGACGTCGCCTTGGTTGCGCGGCAGGAAGTGGGCTGCCGCAGCGAGCGCCGGACCCAGCAGGTGCTGAGTGATCACGGCCCCATGCGCGTAACCATACAATCCGTCGCTGGTATCGTCGGTGTGCAACGAGATGATGCCATGGAAGGCGTGCGAGCAGAGTTCGGATTCGAGGAGCCGGATTTCGGGCTGGCGGGAATTGCGCCAGAACTCGCGGTTGAGATCCTTTCCGTCGCGGTTGTGGCGCGTGTTGTCCACGAAGCCGGTGGGATTGGAGACCGGGTAAAGGAACAGACAATAGCCGCGGGCGATTTCGGGGTTGTCCTCCAGCAACCGGACGAAGCGCAGCAGGGCAAAAGAGGCGGCGGGCTCGTCGCCGTGAAGGCCGGCAAAGATTCCAATCCGTAGCGGCTCGGTGCCACCTGTGGGACCGAGGAACATATAGCGCGGCAGCTCGTGGCTCTGCCCAGCCAACTCAAACCGGCCGGGTTCGCAGACGGTGAGGCTGGCGCAACGGCGGGAAATCTCGCTCAACGGCCCCGTGATAAGGTCCAGGGAGCGATGGGGGCTTTGATCTGCGTGGCCCCGC
>JBAXTC010001076.1:0-2158 GCA_037130375.1 Verrucomicrobiota bacterium
ACTGCGTCAACTTGGCATCCATGCTGTTGGCGATGGCGGCGAAACAACTTCCCGAGGACTTTGCGCAGCGCTACCATTACCGGCCGTATCTGCTGGAGAGTTTTGTCGATAGCGCTCGCTTTGCGGGCACCTGTTATAAGGCCGCCAACTGGATACGGGTGGGCCGGACACTGGGCCGCGGCAGGCAGGATCGCTACCGGCGGTCCACCGAGACGGTGAAAGACATCTATGTGTACCCGCTGGAAAAGGACTTCCGAACATTGTTGGAGTTGGCGCCCGATGCTGGCCGTAGCACGCTCGGCGTGGCCGATGGATTGGAATCCGACACGTGGGCGGAGAAAGAGTTTGGCGGCGCACCATTAGGGGACGCGCGACTGAGTAAGCGGCTCGTCAACGTCGCCAGCGCCAAAGCAGGCAACCCGGGGCGTGCTTTTAGCGGCGTGGCCAAAGGTGACAACGCCGCAGTCAAGGCCTATTACCGGCTCATCGATATGCCAAAGGATTCCGAGGTGACGATGGACAACATCCTCCAACCGCACCGGGATCGCACCGTGCGGCGCATGCACGGGCAGCACACGGTGCTCTGTGTGCAGGACGGCTGTGCACTGAACTACAACAACTTGGCGGCATGTACGGGACTGGGCGAGATCGGGACCAACCAGACTGGGGCCAAGAGCAGAGGACTGCATCTGCATACCACGTTCACCGTCTCATCAAGCGGCCTGCCACTGGGCATATTGAAAGCCCAGTGTTTGGCTCAGGAGCCGAGATCAAAACAGGACATCAGGTCCTCGTTTGCCACTCCCATTGAGGAAAAGACGACCTTCTATTGGATTCAACATCATCGTGACATGGTGGCGGTGGCCGCCGATATGCCCCATACCCGCCTGATCGATGTGTGCGACCGCGAGGCCGACTTCTTGGAGATGTTCGACGAACAACGTCGTGACGGCTCGGTGGAGTTATTGGTACGTGCCAAGCATAATCGCCGCATCCAAGAGGATCCGTTCAAGTTGTGGGAAGCTGTTCGCCTGACCACAGTCCAGAGCCACGTTCGCGTGCAAGTCCCGCGCCAGAGCGCAAGGCCGAAGAAAAGCAAACAGCAGCCGCGGACCAGTCGGCCCACGCGTTCCGCGGATCTGGCGGTACGCTTTATGCGCGTCCAACTCAATTCGGCATCTCACTACCCTGGCAAGGATCCGATCCATATCTGGGTGATTCAGGCGCGGGAACAGAATCCACCCCCGGGTACCGAGCCCGTAGAGTGGTTCCTGCTAACGACCATAAATCTTAACTCGCCGGCAGATGCCGAGCAATGCCTGCGCTGGTACTGCTTGCGCTGGCGTATCGAAGACTTCCACCGCGTGCTGAAGTCTGGATGTCGCATTGAAGATATCGCTCATGAAACTGCTGAACGGATACGGCGCGCGGTGGCGATCAATCTGGTCATTGGATGGAGGATCATGCTGATGACACTGCTGGGCCGCCAGACACCCGGCCTGCCCGCCGACGTATTGTTCTCCGATTTGGAATTACGGACGCTCCGCGCCTATGCAAAAAAAACGGCTTAACCCCACCCAGGCTGCTGGGACAAGCGATTCTCCTGGTTGCCAAGATCGGAGGATATCTCGGACGCAACAATGATCCCCCTCCTGGTCATCAACTAATCTGGCACGGTTACAAGTCATTGCAACTCATGGCCTTCGGATTTGCACTCAGCTCGGCTTGACTGTCTTGCATCAGTTATGGGTAAAGGGCAGCGCTAGCAGTTGTGCACCTTTAGCCGAACCGCGACCGTAAGGGAGCGATATTGGAACGACAAATGGTATCAGTCGGAATTCCACAAATCTCCAAAAATGCCGGGCGAGATCAGGGTGTCTGAAACCGGAGGATCAGTCTGTGCACTCCCCTCCAACTGAAAACTCACACGGCGAGGGACTAACTTTATCCGTGTTTCTCCCATTGCCGATCCTGGTTCGGCGTCTGTAACCGGCCCGCGGACGAAGATTCAATTACACCTTACATGCGGCGCACTGGCAGATCTCGCGCAGATGATCAAACGAGTAAATCCCCGAATTGTGGCCATCGCTCCAGTTAATCTGAATGGCGTAACTCCCCACCGCCTCGACCGAATTCATCTTCAACGCGGGCTTGAACA
>JBAXTC010001077.1:0-2150 GCA_037130375.1 Verrucomicrobiota bacterium
CATATCTTCCTCATCTGCGTTCATCTGCGTAATCTGCGGTCAACCTCTGTGGCATTCTAACCCATAGCGCCCCAGAACCCAGCCGCCTCTCTCGCCCATTTCAGCTTGTCAGCGTTTCAGTTTGTCAGCATTTCAGCTTTTCCTCTACCCGTGCCCCCCGCCCCCCCACTCCCATCGCCCGCCGGCCTGTCCCTCGGCGACATTTATTACGTCATCTTCCGCCACAAATGGAAGATCGTGATCATTTCCATTCTCGGACTAATCGTGGCCATCGTCCTTCAGTTCGTCTGGCCCCGCTCTTACCAATACCAATCCGAGGCCAGGCTTTTTATCAAGTACGTTCAAGACACCAAATCCCCTGCCCAGTTTGGACCCGGGGATGACCGGGTTAGAACGCCCGATGACGGCGGCGACCGCATCCTCAATACCGAGCTGCAGATTCTGACGAGCCTCGACCTGGCGCGGGAAGTGGCCACGAACATCGGGCCGGAAAAGATTCTTGCTGCGGTCGGCGGTGGCGCTGACCCGGCTAAAGCCGCCATGCTCATCCACAACAATCTGCTGCCGGAGGTGCCCAATAAGAGCAGCGTCATTCGCGTCGTGTTCCAGCATCCGGACCCCACCATCGTTCAACCGGTCCTGGCGCAATTGATCCGGGGCTATCTCAACCGCCATGCCGAGATTCACCGGGGCTCCTTCGATGACCTCTTGACCACGGAAACCGACGAGTTGCGCACCCGCCTTACGCAAACCGAAGAAGCGCTGCGGCGTGCCATCACCAACGCCGGGATCATCTCCCTCGAAGACTCCCGCAAGTCCTTCAGCATCGAGCTGGCGGATATTCAGAAAAACATCTTCAACGCTCAGGCCGACCTCGCGGAACGCAAGGCCACCGCCAGCGAACTCGCGACCTTCCTGAACCTCAAACCGGTGGCGGCGAACAACCCGTCCGCATCAACCAACTCGATGGTTGCCACCAGTCAGGCTTCCGCCACCAACGAGGTTGCCGTGTCTCCCGAAAGCATCGCCGAATACCGGAAGGTCTCCGCCCTGCTGGACACGTTGACGAAGCTCGAGGCGGATCTCTCCGTCGTGTTTACGCCGGAAAGCCCGCGCCTCAAGGCTGTCGCGCAGCAGCTCGCCGACAACCAGAAGCGCAGGCAACAGCTTGAGGAGGCACACCCCGGCTTGCTCGCTGTGAAGATTTCCGAACCCAAAACGGTTGCCGCCGACTCCACCGCCGGCCCGCGCCTCGATCTCATCACGGAAATGGCCAAAGTGGCCGCGCTCGAATCCAAGATCAAAGTGCTGACCAATCAGTTCGAGATCGTCCGCCTGATGGCCATGAACCTCGATGCCAACGAAGGCGCCATCATGGAATTGCAGCGGAAGAAGGAGCTCGAAGAGGGACGGTATAAGTACTTTTGGGCCAATTTGGAACAGGCGAAGATTAACCGGGACCTCGGAGCGGGCCGGGTCTCGAACATCAACGTCATCGAGACGCCGACGCCTCCGTCCCGTGTCGGCGGGAAGTTGCTCAAGGCCCAGGCCATGGCCATCTTCGGCGGCTTCGCCGCCGCTCTCGCGCTGGCGTTCCTGATCGAGTTCTTCCTGGATCGCTCCCTCAAACGCCCCATCGAGATCGAAGCCCGGCTCGGCCTGCCCTTGTTCCTCTCCATCCCCTGGATGGGCCGGAATAGCCAGGTGCATATCCTCGAGGCCCCCGCCAAAACTCCCCTCCTCCCCGAAACGACCATCGAGACCACCGCCTCCGATCAGGCTTCACCGTCCTCCGCCCCCCTCCCGCCGTCCTCCGTCCTCCGTCCTCCGTCCTCCGCCCCCGGCCCCCCTCCCTCCGATTTCAGCGTTTCAGCGTTTCAGCGTTTCAGCTTTTCCCCGCCCCTGTCTCCCTTCTGGGAAGCCTTGCGCGACCGCCTGATCACCTACTTCGAGGTCCACAACCTGACCCACAAACCCAAACTCGTGGCACTGACCAGTTGCGCCGAAGGCGCCGGGGTCAGCACGGTCGCCGCCGGCCTGGCCGTCTCGCTCTCCGAGACCGGTGACGGAAACGTGTTGCTGGTGGACATGAATCTGAACGGGGCCGCGCACCAGTTTTACAAAGGCAACCTCGCGCTCGGGTTGGATGA
>JBAXTC010001078.1:0-2149 GCA_037130375.1 Verrucomicrobiota bacterium
GTGCGCCGACTGCCGTCGGCGGCTACGATTTTGCAGGTTCTTGAATCCGCCCTGAGGCGGTGGTTGAACATGGAACGGAGAAAACCAACATAAGCGCCTGACCGATTCAGGCAATGGCAGATCTATTTCTCAGTTATCTCCGTTTCTTCCTGTTCAATCCCAAACCCCTGAACCAACAGGAGGAAACGGAGATAACGGAGAAGGGAAAACAGAAACTGAAGTGGGGAAGGCGGTTTCAGGGCGGATTCAAGAAATCGTAGCCGCCGACGGGAGTCGGCGCTGATCTCAGTAATTGAGGGAAAGTGCGCCGACTGCCGTCGGCGACTACAGATTTGTGGATTCTTGAATCCGCCCTGCGTTAATCCTATTGTTCCAATTCTTTTCTTGGCTTCCGATCTGCTGAATACCTATGATTAGTGCTTTCCCGAGAAACTCTCAAGAAGAATCATCCGAAAGCCACACGGTTCTTTTCCACATTATGTGGAATGTCATGGACGACGGGTCGCACATAGGCCGTTTTGAATGCAAAAACGGGCACCGTGGAATGAATATGCCACGGCGATGAAGCCGTCAGGGGACAATCGCCCGGTCCCGAGTAAAGAAATTGGCAGGCCGGGATGCCGGTGTAGCTTGAGATTTGCTCCAAGTGGGGCCCGGAAGGAAATCTGCTCCCTGTTTCCCAGGCTGAGGCCAGAGAATTGAGATTCCATTGCGGTTCGCGGACGGCTACCTTCTCCGCCAGTTGGCCATCCTAAAGCGCTATTCTAAATTTTTACGCATCACATGAACGGAAGGTTTCCAGTCAAGGTTGACGGTCAGTGGCGTGAAGCCGAAATCAACTTCGCTTCGGAACGCGAGGTGAAACGGCTCGCGTATTGGCGGATTCCCCGGCCTTTGCCCGAAGACCCTGCGGTGGCGCAAAAGATTTTTGATGCGGTCGAGTTCGCGCGTCTCGCCTCCAACCGCTGGCGGTATTATCACCGGCAACGTTCCACGGTAAGAAGCATGGATGGGTTGAGGCATGCCATTCATGAGCATCCCCACGCGGAAGTGGCGATGGTGCTGATTGCTCGTCCAGCGTGGGATTCGCCAATCCCAACGATCGGCATCGCCTACCTGCGGCGGACCTGGTGCAACCATCTGTTTTTGGAATTCTTCGCCACGCACCCACAAGTGATTGTCAGGCGGCATGCACAAATCGGCGGCGTTGGCGATGCCATGCTTCATCAAATCGTCGCACTGGCCGAACAGCTAACCGTTCCCTGCATCTGGGGCGAAGCGACGGAATATTCGTTTGAGTGGTATCAGGATCATCTGGCCATCGCAGAAGTACGTGACCATTTCTTTATCGAAGACGACGTGATGGCGCACTGCCGGGAGGAAATGCACCGGGCGCAGCAGGAAATGCTTGCACGCCGGACAACAACGTAGGAAATTGATGACATGAAGATGAAGTTGATAAGCAGTCGCATCCGCTCAATCGAAGAGCTGTTGGCGATTGAAGACAAGCTTCCCGCCGTGTGTGGGCCTAGCCCTTCGACTTTTGCCGCCCGTCATGGTTTGAAGCTTTCCAAGTCGTATGTGGCGTTCATGCGCAGCCAGAAGGCCATCGGCAACGGTGTGCGGAAGATCGTGCAGCCTCGCCGCAAGCTGGTAGCCGCCTGACCGAATCTTCTTTCCAAGCCAAAGCGAACGGGAAGTCGTTCCCTTTTGCCCCGCGTAGCGTTAAAAGGTTTGCCAGTGTTGAGCCGTCATTCTTACGGCATCTGGGTGCCTGTGCGTGCTTCTTCGGTTCCGTCATCCCTCGGGACTCCGGCTCCTGTCCTGGTTGCAGGCAACACTCGGGTTTGGGCGGTCGGTTAGACCTTTCCATCTAGTTCTTTCGTTCTAAACTCTCGGGATTGTCGGCCCCAAACTTGAGGGACTTCCACCCTCGGAGCAGCCAGACTTCATCTTGGCGCTCAAGAATTTGCTTTTTGTGCGCCCACTCGTACCGGAACCGGTAGCCTGGCGAGCCGCTGCCTGAGCCGATCGCCTGGAGGTTCCCGGTTCCGGCGGGCTCGGACACAGGGCGGAGTCAAGAGCCTGCAAAATCGTAGCCGTCGACGGGAGTCGGCGCTGATCTCAGTAATTGAGGAAAAGTGCGCCG
>JBAXTC010001079.1:0-2148 GCA_037130375.1 Verrucomicrobiota bacterium
GAAAGTCGGCGATACGGCAGGTTGGAAAACCTGCGCTACGAGTGTGGCAAGCCCGAAAAATCTGAGATGCGCACCTGCCATGGGAGATGGTGACCTGAGGCTTGACTTCAAATCCCATTGCGCCAATATGCGCGCGTGGCCATCTTCACGATTCAAAATGAATTTCGATACGAGATTGTGCGCAAGATATTCGAAGGCGGTATGGGGATTGTGTACGAAGCCGAGCAGCTTGGCGCGCGCGAATTCGTCAAACACATCGCCATCAAGGTGATTCGCCAGAACTACGCCGATCAAAAGCAGTTTATCGAGAATTTCATCGGCGAAGCCAAGCTCGTTGCCGATTTAATCCACACGAACATCGTTCAGACCTATCATCTGGGCGAAACCAATGGCATTTATTTCATCGCGATGGAACTGATTCGCGGGGTGAACCTCGAACAGTTCGCCCAGCAGTTGGCCGACAAGAAGCGCGTATTGCCAAAAGAACTGGCGGTGTTCATCGTCAGCCGGGTCGCGCGCGGACTGGCTTACGCCCACACCAAGGCCGACAAGGACGGCAAGCCGCTGGGCATCGTCCATCGGGATGTCAGCTTCAAGAACATCATGATTGGGTTTGAGGGCGACGTGAAGCTGACGGATTTCGGAATTGCCAAAGCCCGTGGTTTGCTTGTGGACAACGAAGGCGAAGTGGTGGCCGGCAAGGCGGATTATATGAGCCCCGAGCAGGCCAATTTTCAGATCACCGACAAGCGCTCCGATCTCTTCTCCGCCGGCGTGGTTTTGGCGCATCTGTTGCTCGGGAAAAATGTCTTCAAGGGCGGCTCGCCCGAGGAATCGCGGCAGCGCATGATGAAGCTTCCCATTCCTGATTTTCGCAAGCTCGACGAACGCGTGGATGACCGGCTCAATGAGATTTTGCAGCGCGCGTTGGCCCGCGACCTTCCCGAGCGCTATGCCACCGGCGACCAGTTGCTCTATGATCTCGAACATTACATTTACCACTCCGGGTACGGTCCGACCAACGAGACGCTCGGAAAGTATATTCGTGATTTGTTTGTCCAGATGATTCCCCCGGTCGAGATCCAGTCCTCCCGAGTGAGCACCCAGGTAATCACCCCATCCACCCGGCGCTCGCCCAAGCTTTGAACCGACATGAAGCGTTGCGCCTCGGACGGCATCGTCAATGTCGGCCTGCTCCAGACCACGTGTTCCGCTGACCCCGAAGCGAATCTCGATAGAACCCTGGCGGCTGCCGAGCGCGCCGCCGCACAAGGTGCCCAAATCATCTGCACCCAGGAGTTGTTCCGCTCGCAATACTTCTGCCAGAGCGAAGATCACAAGTGCTTTCAACTGGCCGAACGCATTCCCGGGCCGAGCACCAAAGCCTTTCAAACCCTGGCCAGGAAAAGACAAGTCGTGGTGGTCGCTTCGCTTTTCGAAAAACGCGCGCCCGGCCTCTACCACAACACCGCGGTGATCATCGACGCCGATGGGTCGCTCCTGGGCATCTATCGTAAGATGCACATTCCGGATGACCCGCTGTTCTACGAGAAGTTCTATTTCACCCCGGGCGATCTTGGGTTTCGCGCGTGGCAAACTCGTTATGCCAGGATCGGAGTGCTCATCTGCTGGGATCAATGGTACCCGGAAGCGGCGCGCCTGACCGCTCTGCAAGGCGCGGAAATCCTTTTCTACCCCACCGCCATCGGCTGGCATCCGGCCGAGAAAGCGGAGCATGGCCCGCGGCAGCACGCCGCCTGGGAAACCATTCAGCGCAGCCATGCCATCGCCAATGGCTGCTTCGTCGCCGTGCCGAACCGCGTCGGCCACGAAAAGCTCGCGGGGGATGGCATCGAATTCTGGGGCCAAAGCTTTGTCGCCGGCACCTCCGGTGAAATCCTCGCCAAAGCCGGCATGGAACAGGATGAAATCCTCGTCGTGCCCCTGGACCTCGGTAAAGTGGATGTCACACGCATCCACTGGCCGTTCCTGCGCGACCGCCGCATTGACGCCTACGAAGGTTTGACCAGACGGATGATCGATTGAGAGTCATCGGAATCACGGGTTCGCGCGGGTGCCCACATCTCACATTTTTCGGACTCCTTGCCAACCTCGTAGCGCAGGTTTTCCAGCCTGTTGACGCACCGA
>JBAXTC010000108.1:0-15016 GCA_037130375.1 Verrucomicrobiota bacterium
CAAGGCCAATTCGCGCGCCGGGCCCTGGCGCGAATCGCCCTGCCCGTCACCGCCCTGGCCGCTTTCGGACCGCTTCTCGCCGCCCAGAGTGCAAACAACGCTGTTAGCCTCTTCGATCTGACTTCACCCGCTACCCTGCGTCTCTGCGGCCAGGGCGCGCCCTCTGGTTGTCTTTGGTTTGATCTCAACCACGCTGGCGGCGCGCTCACTTCCGGGCTCTGGCTCTCGCTCGACGATTACGGCATCGCCGCCGTGCCGCTCAACCCTGCTCGGTAAAGCACCCGCGTCACGGTCGCATCTGGGAACACCCGCGCAGCGTCAAGTACCAGCGGGCGCGAAAAGCAAAGGCTTATCAGTAGGGCTGGGGAGAGGAGGGCCGTGCTAAACCCACTGAATTCCCCTCACCCCAACCCTCTCCCCTTCGGAAGGGGAGAGGGAGAAGCCAAGCCACACTCCCTTTCTTGAGGCAGTTCTGCGTCGGCGCTCTCAAGATTCCAAATGGCGTATTCGTAGCCTTGTTCGCATAGGAAAAGCTGGCGGTTCATCGCAAATTCCTGCTCCACCGTGTCGCGCGAAACGATCGAATAGAAGTGGGCCTGGTTCTCTCCGGGCTTGGGCCGCAACACCCGGCCTAATCGTTGCGCCTCTTCCTGGCGCGAGCCAAACGTGCCGGAAATCTGGATGGCCACACCGGCGTCTGGCAGGTCCACTGAGAAATTGGCGATCTTGGAAACTACCAGTTGCCGCAAGCGTCCGGCTTTGAACTCGGCGTACACCCCGTCACGAGTCCTTTGCGGCGTGCTCCCCGTCAGAATGGGAATCTTTAACTCTTCCGCCATCTGTTTGATTTGCTCGACATACATCCCGATTATGAGCGTCGGGGTGTCCGCGTGGCGCTTCAGCAGACGGCGCACGACCTTGAGTTTTCCGGGGTTTTCGGAGGCAACTCGGAATTTCAAGCGATTGGGGGCGACGGCATATTCGAAGCGGCGCGCCTCCGACATGGGCAGCCGGATTTCGGTGCATCGCGCTTTGGCAATCCAGCCTTCGGCTTCCATGTCCTTCCAGGGGATATCCACCTTCTTGGGGCCGATCAAGGCGAAGACATCGTCTTCGCGGCCGTCCTCCCGGACGAGGGTTGCGGTCAACCCCAGCCGCCGCCGGGCTTGCAAAGTGGAAGTGATCTGAAAGACCGGCGCTGGCAGCAGATGCACCTCGTCGTAAATGATCAGGCCCCAATTCCGTTGGTCGAATAGTTTCAGATGGGTGAACTCGGCGTCGTGGCTCGAACGGTGAGTCATCATCTGATAGGTGGCCAAGGTAACCGAGCGCACTTCTTTGGACGCGCCGCAGTACTCGCCGATCATGTCTTGGGGAATCGTGGTCTTATCCAGCAACTCCTCGATCCATTGCCGCGCGGCGGTCACGCTGGTAACCAGGATGAGGGTGGAGGATTTGACCAGGGCCATGCACGCGATGGCCACGATGGTCTTGCCGCCGCCGCAAGGCAAAACGACAACCCCGGAGCCGCCGCGTTCGGTGCCGCCCGCGTGAAAAACCCGCGCTGCCTCGTCCTGGTAATGACGCACCACAAATGGCCGGCCCGCGCGTGTTATCAAGCGCAATTCGATGGGAAAATCATCCCCCGTGGCGTAGCCCGCGAGGTCTTCCGCCGGAAAGCCGATCTTAATCAGCGCCAGCTTGAGCCGCCCGCGGTCCCCCGGGTCCACGAGAAACCGCCGGGGTTCGAAACGTTCGCGCAAGAACGGGGCCACGGTCTTTTGCCGCGCGATCTCTTCAGCCAGGGGCAGATCGTTGGTGGATAAGACCAACCCGCGCTCACCCCGGGTTACCTGGACCCGGCCATAACGGCTGGCAAAATCGCGCACCGAAACCAGCACATGCTCCGGCACCGAATACTTCGCCAGACCGGTTAGGGAATCGGTGATGAGCGTGGCCGTCAACCCGGCCGCACACGCGTTCCAGATGGACAGCGGTGTCAGGCGGTAGGTATGGATGTGCTCCGGCGACTTTACCAATTCAGCAAACCGCACCAGGCGGTCCCGAGCCTCGCCGTAACGCGGATTGTCAACCTCCACCAAAATGGTGTGGTCACTCTGAACAATCAGCGGGTTTTTTGCGTCAGGCGCGGACATGGATTCAGATTTCGATGTCCTGGATCGTCACCACATAATTCTGATTGAGTTTCTTCAAGAATTCTTTAATCAGCGGCTCGGCTTTGCCGGGGTAGCTCACCGTAAGGGCGCGCTGGTCCGTGGGCACCACACATTTGGCGTCGAGCAGCAGCTTGCAAAAGGCGGCATGGGCCTCCGCCTCGGCGAACCAGAGTGTCGTTTGAACGCTGCGCTTGACCTTCACCGGCTTTTTGCTGATCGCGCGCCGGGGCGGAGCCGGGGTGGCCAAGCGGCTTCGTGCCCGGTCCGGGGCCGCCAACGCCCTGTCCCCGTGCAGGATTTTGACCGGCACCTGCTCGGCCGCTTCCAAATCCTCGTAAAGCTTCTCCGCCTTTCGGATGATGGCAAAATCCGAAGATATTGCCTCCTCAATGAATTGCTTTGCGAGGGTTGCCTCGCGGCGGCCTTCCAGGAGGCCAAACCTTTCATAAAGAATGAATTTCTCCGAGTGCCCGGCCCAGTCCCTCAATTCCTGCTCGACATTAGCCGGCAGGTCGCGTCGGGAAAGAAGTTTCAGCGTCGCGATGGCGTCCGTCTCGGAGTTTCCAGCCAAAGCGGCGGCGACCTTGGTTCGGGTCAACTTGAACACGGTGGCGATGCCGCGTTGGAGCAAATCGCACAGCGGAAGCAGTTGCCGCTCGGTTTCCGCCGGGAAAAAGAGCGACTCGACATGGACCTCGAAGTTGGGCAGCACGGTGACTTTTGGGGCGGCAATCTCTTTGTGCATCGCGCGACGCAGGCGTTCTGTGATCCGAAAAGCCGGCAATAGACCTCGGGACGGCTCAATCGGCGTCTCCGTTTTCGGCTTCACGTAGGCGACTTCGACGTAGCCTAACACCAAGGGGATTCCTTCCAAAAACCGTTCGAGATACCGCCCTTCCACTTTCTCAAAACCCTCGGGATCCTTATCGGAAATCGGGTTGCGATTGCTCCACTCGCCCCGTTTGTGTTCGATAAAGTTCCCATACCGGCCCTCGGACATCGACGTTTTTCTCAGGGCAATGGGAATCTCTTTTGGAATCAGAAACCAGGGGTCGTGCTGCCGAAAATGCTCGATCAGCGACGCCGTGCTGAACCAGATTCCGCTTGGACATTCTGCGAGCAGTTGCAGGAGACGCCGCCGCACGGCAGGGAAGGGAATGGTCGGCACCACCCCGGTGCCACGGCCCCAACCATCAAACGTATCCGACCGAGTCAACGAGCCTCGGCTAAAAAACTCATTCCAACCCTCCCCAGAGCCCAGGTGGGCCTCGAGCAGCCTCTCCTCCTGCGCCTGCAACGGCAATTCGATAAACCTCTCGTACGCCCGATCATCAACGGCCATGAAGTTGTCCGGAAACGAGGGCTCGGAACTCGAGTAGCCTGCAAATACCCCTTCGGTATCGTAGCTGACGAAATTGAGCTTCAGGCAGACTTGATCCAAGTGCCCAATCCAGGGAAAACACTTATCGGCGTCCATTTCCGCCTCGCTGGCGGGATGGCTCATGAGCTTGGCCATGCGCTGCTGGTGCCCCTGGGGAATCCGGTTGTCGCGATGCCCCCGCTTGATCTCGTGGCTGCGCGCGTATTCCACAAACGTGTAAATGTCGAATCGTATGTCCGCAGGATTGGCGAACACCTCCAGATCGGTTACCTTGGTCTCCTCGAGTTTCAGCGAAGATACATTCATTTCTCAAGTCTCCGAGTCTTCGGCTGATGTTTCATAGGAGTCGATGCTCTTAACCACATGTCCGGATTTCTTCAGCCAGGCCTTGATTTCCGGCAGCAACCCATTTGGAAAAGCCACAAACTCGCGCGAGAGCGACACCAGTTGGCCGGGTTGGCCGAACTTCTTCTCGAGCATCACCTTCAAGCTCAAATCACTCACCCGCGCCACGAGCAAGTTTTCGTGGATGATCAGCTTGCCCCTCCGCTGCTCGATCGTTTCGCTCGTGCTGCGGAAAGCCGGGTGCCTCTCCCGCAGCCAGCAAAGCACCGGGCCGGCCAGCGTGAGCGCCGAGGCATGGCTTAGCTTCAAGAGGTCGGGTGCCGCCCACAGTGCCCCTTGCGCAATCTTCAGCCGCGAAACCTCGGCCACTCTTTCCACCGCCTCCGCCGGCGCGCGATCCAGGTCGATGCGCACGGCCTGCGGATTGCCCGCATCCAAAAAGTTCTCCGGTGACACCTCGGCTGCGGCATCCGCCAGGCGCGGCAGACGGTACAACAAGCTCCCATCCTGCTCGGTTCTCTCGAAACATCCCCACTGGTATCCGGCTTCGCACACGGTCTGCGGAGCAGGCACCTTGGGCTCCGGCAGCGCCATTTTCCAGAAAGCCAGCAGATCATCCGGGGCCAGCCACTCATTTTCCCGGAGCCGCGAGAAGGCATACCTCAGCAACGGAACCGGCTGCAACGCCTCGGCGTGCTCCTTGGCCTTGTAGGAGACCTTCGCGTCAAACTGCGCCAGCCTCCAGGCATCCAGTTGCTTCGCCCGGAACGGTTTCCCCTCGAAAAGCAGTTCACCATCCGCCAGCCCCCACCGGCCCGTTTGACGCCGCGCGGCTTCGCCCGCCGGCGAGGCATCTGCTTGCAGAATCTCCCCGAGTTTGTCCCTCAAAATATTCCCCCGATGCTGCCCGACCGTGGTCGTGTCCAACAGGCGGGGCCGAAAAGGCGCCGGCAGGAACAAGCCAAATTCCTCGGGAAAAATAAATTGTGTTCGCTCCAAAACCGAAACGTTCTGGTAGCCTTTTGGCAGAGTGCCGCACAGCAATATCCCCCGGCGAACGAACTGCGTTTTGACCCTTTGAAAAAGACTTTTATGCCTCTCGGTGAAACTGAGATAATAGTCGGTGGAAAGCAACCCGGGGAAAACTGTTTTGAAAAAGCCCAAGCCCACCGATTCCCCCATGCAGTTTAACAAGTGCAAACCGAGCGCCTCCACTTCGGTCAGCAAGGCCAGCGCCGCTTGCAGCCCCTGCTCCGAAAGGAACAGATGCTCCAGCAGTTCCCGCGAAGCAACGGTCTGGGGATCGAAACCCCGGCTCTGGCCAATGGACTTGATGTCCGCCTGGCCCAGTTCCAGACACATTGCCTTTAGCATTTCTTGCTTGGTCATGATGATGGCGCGTATTTCATGGCGTACGGATATATTGCAGATTTGAGGCGTCCTGCCAACTCTCGATTTATCTGCCAAATCACCGAGCAAGGTGCGCAGCGTCAATTACAGCGGGTGCGGCAAAAAGCAAATTATTATGGATTAATTCAATACCGTGTTGACAATTTTGGTCTGCCCGGCAATTTAGCGACCCAATGACTGAGAACAAAAACCAATCAATTATGGGCAGGCTTGAAGGAAAAGTGGCAATCATCACCGGTGGCTCAAGCGGTATCGGCGAGAGCGCTGTGAGACTCTTTACGCAGGAGGGATGCCGCGTCGTCATCGCCGACAGAAACATCGAGGCGGGGGATCGTCTGGCGAAGGAACTCGGGAGCGCCGTGCTGTTCCATCGCACAGATGTAACGAGGGAAGATGATGTTAAAGCGGTTGTGGAGCGGGCTGTGACGACATTCGGGCGGCTCGACTGCATGTTCAACAACGCAGGAGTTTCAGGCCCCCTCAAGCCCATCGAGGATGTGTTGGTGGAAGAGTACGAACTGCTAACCTCGGTGAACATCAAAGGTGTTTTTCTCGGGATGAAATTTGCGGCGCCGGTCATGAAACGTCAGCGCTCCGGAAGCATCATCAACACTTCCAGCATGGGTGGTCTGAAGGCTGAAAATGCCCCGCACCTTTACTGTGCAGCCAAGGCTGCAGTGAACCACCTCACCCGATGCGTGGCAAATGAGTTGGGCGGGTCGAATGTCCGGGTGAACTCAATTTGTCCTGGAGCAATCCTGACGCCTATTTTTATAGTGGATAAGACCCTTTCCGCAGAGCAAACAAGAGACGCAATGAAAGAGGTGGCAGAAGGCCTCTCGCACTATCAGCCCATCCCGCGCGCCGGGCTTCCGGAAGACATTGCGAGGGCAGCGCTTTGGTTGGCCAGCGATGATTCTTCATTTGTCACGGGCACCAATCTGGTTGTGGATGGCGGGGCTACCTGCGGTGAAAAATGGTCCTCGATGATGGCTCTGCAGGGAAAAGCGTGGCGTTAACCAGTTAACAAGAATGCAAAACTGAGGAGTCAAAATAAGCTCGAAGCCTGCATGATTACCCGTGGTCCCCACGTAATTGAGTTTGGCAATAGCCGGCGTTTAGTTTGATAGAGTGTCAGTCATTATCCGAACGGAACCGGGTTCCGACTACAGCAAAGAGGACGTATAAAATGGTGAACTGTGAAAAGATTCGAGTCGTGCAGTATGGCTGCGGAAAAATGAGCAAGTATATCTTGCGCTATCTGTACGAGAGCGGCGCCGAGATTGTGGGCGCGATTGACGCCAAGCCCGAGGTGGTGGGAAAGGATGTGGGAGAGTACGCCGGTCTGGGTTTCAAGCTGGGCGTGACCATTCGCTCGGATGCCGACGCCGTATTGGACGAGTGCGATCCCGATATTGCGGTGCTGACTCTGTTCAGCTTCATGGACGACGTATATCCGCACTTTGAACGCTGCGCCAAACGCGGCATCAATGTGGTCACCACCTGCGAGGAAGCCATCTACCCGTGGACCACCGCCTCCGCCATCACCAATAAGCTGGACAAGCTGGCCAAGCAGACCGACTGCACCATCGTCGGCTCCGGTATGCAGGACATTTTCTGGATCAACATGATCTGCTGCGTGGCTGGCGGCGTTCACCGTATCGATCGCATTGAAGGGGCGGTCAGCTACAACGTCGAGGATTACGGTCGAGCACTGGCCGAAGCTCACGGCGCGGGAATGACGCCGGAGGAATTCGATCAGAAGATCGCTCATCCGATCACCCTTGAACCCAGCTACGTGTGGAATACCAACGAGGCCCTGTGCAATAAACTGGGCTGGACGATTAAATCCCAGACCCAGAAATGCGTGCCCTATTTCTACGACAAAGACCTCTATTCCGCGACGCTGGCCGCGACCATTCCCAAGGGCAACTGCATCGGCATGAGCGCGGTGGTCACCACCGAGACTTATCAGGGGCCGGTGATCGAGACCCAATGCATCGGCAAAGTTTACGGTCCGGGCGACGGCGATATGTGCGACTGGAAGATCATCGGCGAGCCGGATACCACCTTTTTCGTCCACAAACCGGCGACTGTGGCGCATACCTGCGCCATCATTGTCAACCGTATCCCCACCGTCCTTAACGCTCCAACCGGTTATATCACGGCCGAAAAGCTGGACGAGGTGCAATATCTCAGTTATCCAATGCATGTTTATTTGGACTGAATTATTTGGACTAAACTGGCCGCATAATTGACAACATGGGGTATCCACTTAACGCAAGCATTCGTTAAGTGTTGGCCGTCGCAGCGATTCATAGTGGCTAACGTCCTCGAAGACCTGCCCATTGTGGTTACTTGCGTTAAGCGAATACCTCTTTTGATGAATATGGACGAGAATTCACGCGCATCGTTTAAACGGTTGCAGACGCTCACAGACTGCTTCTACGCCTTTGCCCTTATTCTGCTTGTCGTTTTTATAGAAAAGCCGCCGGACGGCATGCTTCCCACCGAGGATGCCATAAAACAGTATCTGTTCGGCCAGTTCGATTTGATCATCGCATACCTTGTGACCTTCACGAATATTGCTTTCTTTTGGTATTTCAGTCATAACGAGAGCAAATACCTCAAGCGATCTGACGGGGTCCATACCTGGCTTAACGTTATCAGCCTCATGTTTGTCGGCCTGCTCCCCTTTTCGAGTGCCCTGAGCGCAGCTTTTCCCGCGTCGCTTGTCATACATCTCTTCTACAGTTCGGTCGTCTTCCTCGTAGGCTTATTGTTCTGCATTGACTGGCTTTATGCCATAAGGAAAGACCGCCTGGTTGACTGCTCCCCTGCTACCAGGGGCAGCATTGATGAACTCACCGTAGAATCCCTGGTTCAGCCTATTGCAGCGCTCCTTTCACTGGGTGGCGCCTTCATCAGTACGTTCTGCTGGGAATTGCCCTACCTGCTGGTCCCTGTGGCCACATTTCTAATAAGCAAGCGCTGGGCAAGGAGAGCGGGGGGCAAAGCCCTATCCGGCAAGCCTAAGTGAGACGGCGGCAGAGTGGTCGAGCGGAGCCATTTGTTCACTTGCCTTTTCAGGCATAGAAAAGATCGTTCACCTTTTTGAGCGTCTGATAGCCGTAAGCGAGGTGATAGAAATGACCCTGGCCTGCAACTGGATTAATGTGAACCTTTTTCGCATGTTTGAACAAATAATCGCTGAATTGCGGAGGGACAAATTTGTCCTCGGTTCCATGAAATACCTCAATCGGGATGTTTATGTCCGAAAGACTGAATCCCCAGTCTTTGTAAACTGTCTGGGCGTCGTAGGCTGGGCCATTGGAGCCCTGACGAAACAATTCCTGGAAATCGCGCATGAACAGATATTGAAAATCGGGCAGTTTAAAAAGTTCCCGGTCGGCAGGACACAAGCTCGAATCAAACATTTTGGCGAAGGATTTCGGGCTTTTCATAACGGTTTGCATGAATCCGAGCAAAGAAAACGGAATCTTGAATACAGCTAAAGGCAAACGGGTGCCAAGTCGGGCATATATACGGTCCATCGTGCCGAGATATTTGGTCATGGCAGGGTCACTATACACCTGCAAGGCACAAGCCAGATCAACAACGAAATGGAGGCGCTCAGGGATGGCAAAAGCGCTGGCCATTAACGTTGGACCGGCGCCGGAAATGCCCATGGCTCCAAACGAGCCGATTCCGAGGTCGTCGGCAAGATCAGCCATATCCTGGGCGTAATCAAGGATAGTCCAGCCCCGGCGAAAATCCGATTGCGCAACCCCGGGGCGATCCGGCACAATAATCCTGAAACCATATTCAAGGCCAGGTTTGTGAAGCAGCATTACATGAACATGCGACCCTGTCCCATGATAAAAGATAATGGGTCGCCCTTTAGGATCTCCATACTCATGAATGGCGAGCCGGGTTCCATGCCGTGTCTTGTGGAATCGAACATGGTTCTCGAGTTCGTCCAGTTCCTGCCGCGTTAGGTTGCTCAGTTTATCCGCATTATTCCCTGTGTTGTCCATATTCTTTACAGTTTCGCTTGCCAACAAGAAATTGGTTCATTCGGGCCCGGGTTGCAGTGATTCGAGCATTGTGAGGCATTCTGCCAGAGCGCGATGCCGGCAGCCAGCCCAAATGTGCGAAAGACCGCTTAAGATTGCTGGCGGCCAGGTTTCTGCGCTTGACAACAAATCTCCCGGCTAACCAACCTGTGAATCAAAGTGTTTAAAGACAAATCAATCTGCATCACCGGCGGCACCCGCTCGTTCGCGCACGACTGCATTCAAGTTCTGGCAGACCGGTGCGCGCCGCAAAAGCTCATCGTTTATTCCCGCGACGAACTCCAGCCCATCTCAGCCAGATGAAGCTCATTCCCTACGGACGCCAAAGCATCAGCGAGGAGGACATCGCCGCTGTTGGGGAAGCGCTCCGCTCGGACTTTTTGGCATGTGGTCCGAGAGCCGAAGAGTTCGAGCGCCGCATTGCCGAACTGGTCGGCGCCAAGCACGCGGTGGCAATGAACAGCGCCACGTCTGCGTTGCACATC
The DNA here is from genome assembly GCA_037130375.1 of Verrucomicrobiota bacterium. Taxonomy (GTDB): domain Bacteria; phylum Verrucomicrobiota; class Verrucomicrobiia; order Limisphaerales; family UBA8199; genus JAPLUA01. Next base: position 9,875 of record JBAXTC010000108.1, read on the forward strand.
GCGATGCGCGTCGCCGGGGTGGGTCCGGGTCACAGAGTCGTGACCTCACCCAATACCTTTCTTGCTTCAGCCAACTGCGCCGCGTTCGTCGGCGGAACCCCGGACTTTAGCGATATTGATTCGGTTTCCTATAACCTGGATCCAATCGGTCTCGAGCGAAGCTGGCAGTTGGATACCAAAGCTGTTGTGGCCGTGGATTATGCCGGGCAGCCTTGCGACCTGCCGGCCATTGCCCAGGTGGCACGCGCGCGAGGGGCGATTGTCATCGAAGACGCCTGCCATGCGGTCGGGGGAAGTTTTCTGCATGAAGGACGCGCCTGGAAACTTGGCGGCCATCCGTGGGCGGATATGACCGTTTTTAGCTTCCATCCAGTCAAAACGATGACGACCGGCGAGGGGGGGATGTTGGTGACCAACAACGATGACTGGGCTGGCATGGCGCGGCAGTTGCGATCACATGGCGTCGAACGGAAGCACTTCCTGGGGTTGGGCGCTGACGATGAACCGGCATTCGCCGAGCGCGGTCCCTGGCACTACGAGATGCAGAACCTCGGCTACAACTACCGCATCACCGACATCCAATGCGCTCTTGGCCTTTCCCAGTTATCCCGCCTCGAAACCTTTATTGAGCGTCGCCGCGAGATCGTTGCCAGCTATAATTCAGCGTTCGCCGGAATCCCCTGGCTGACGTTGCCGCGCTTACGCGCTCCTGCGGATGCGGCCCTCGTCTCCTGGCATCTCTACACCATCCAAATTGATTTTCGAGCAATAGGCCGAACCCGCACCGAGGTCATGGTCGAGTTATACCGGCAGGGGGTTGGCACCCAGGTGCTCTACATTCCCGTCCATCTTCAGCCCTGGTTTCGGCAGACCTATGGTTATGCACGAGGCAAATGCCCCGTAGCTGAGGCATACTACGCGCGCGCGCTCAGCTTGCCGCTCTATCCCGCGATGACCGCGGAAGATGTCGCCCGCGTGCAAGCAGCGGTGCGTGCCCTGGCATAGCATAGTCATGCAATTGGAAATAACCCGCGCCGAGCTGGAGACGCTCGTTAGCAGACAGATAGAGACCCTCTTCGGCTTTCGGCAGGCGGAGGAGCGCGAAATCCTCCGGGCGGGCATTGCCGCCGCATTGGAACGTTGTGAGTTCTGCTTTTCGAAGACGAGGAACAAGTACTACGCGAAGAATGGCGGAACCTACTTCAACCCATTCCATAGCGGGCAGTATTCGATCTTTCTGTACTTCTTATCCAACTCGATTTTTGCTCTCTACCCGAATGCCGGCACGCTCGCGGACCGGGTCTATTACCTGAACAAAGCGCTCAACGGCCTCGACCTGTTTTATGAGGTGAAGATGCCGCGCGCGTTTTTCCTGGATCATCCCATCGGCAGCGTTTTAGGCCGGGCAACTTATGGCGAAGGTTTCGCCTTTTCCCAGAATTGCACCGTGGGCAATAACAAGGGAGTCTATCCGGTAATTGGCGAAAATGTGCGGATGATGGCCTATTCCATGATTTTGGGCGCCTGCAAGATAGGGGACAATACGATCATTTCGGCGCAATCGTACGTAAAAGATATGGATATCCCTGCCTGCTCGATCGTCTTCGGCGCGCACCCAAATCTGATTGTCAAGACCCGCGATATGTCCTACTTTAAGACAACCTGACCGCACGGAGTTCTTGGCAAGTAAAGTAGTTGCAGCGGGTGATTGCATTCTGCTTGATTGCTGCCTGGGAACTTGAGAATCTCGGAGAAGAGTCTGGCCAGCCTGCTGATCGGCATCAGCAACGGCTTCATGCACCAACAGCGGTAATGGCGTCTTGAGGATGAAGGTTCCGTCCGCCTTGGTGCCGCAACGGTTTTATCGAACGCGGCAATAGTAGCCGGAAACCAGACTTCAACCGATATCGCATGACCGAGTGGAATATTCAATCACGCGCCCACACCTGTGCGGCCTGCAATAAGCAGTTTGCCGATCAGGAGGCATTTCACACCTTGCTTTTCGATGAGAAAGCCGAATTTCGGCGGTTGGATATTTGCCAGGCTTGCTGGCAGAAGCAATACAGCGAGGGTGCGCGCGACCGCAAAGGGTTTATTTCCTACTGGCAAGGTGTTTATGAAGCGCCCCCGCCCGCGACCGAGGTGATTCAGAGGGAAACCGCTGAGTCGCTGCTTCGGAAGCTCATCGAGATGGATGACCCGCGTTACCTGCCTGCCGCCTATATTCTGGCCGTCATGCTCGAGCGCAAGCGCCTGCTCAAAATCAAAGAGCAGATCCTGCGCGACGGGCAGCGGATTTTCATTTACGAACAACCCCGGACTGGGGATGTGTTCACCATCGTCGATCCCGCCTTGCAACTCAACCAGCTTGAACAAGTGCAACACGATGTCGCCGCCTTGCTCGAACATGGTTTGAACCCGCCCGCCACCACGCCGGCCCCGGCGGCCCCTACCGCCGAAAACCTTCCGGCCACCGATAGTCCCCTCGACTAAATTCCTGCACATGCCCGCACCCATGCCCGCCGTCACTGAATACGATGAACTGAAGAGCCAAATCAACTACGTGTTCCGCGACCCAGGTTTGCTGCGGCTTGCGTTGACGCATCCTTCGGTCGCGCACGAGCTGGGCGCGCCCATCGAGACTAACCAGCGACTCGAATTCCTGGGCGACGCGGTGCTGCAGCTCGTGTTGACGCGCGAGTTGTATGAGACATTTCCTGGGTTCGACGAGGGCCCGCTAACCAAGGCCCGGGCCAAACTGGTTAACCGGCGGACCCTGGCTGAACATGCCCGGCGCATTGGTCTCGGCAAGCACCTGATTGTCAGCCGGGGCGAAGAAATGCATGGCGGCCGGGATCGACCCTCGGCGCTGGCCGACACCTTCGAGGCGCTGCTGGGAGCAATCCTGCTCGACGGCGGCTTCGAGCCGGCCCGCGAATTCATCCTCCGGCAGTTCAAAGAAGCTTTCGGCGGGCTTCCCGTGATCCCGATCCTCGAGAATCCCAAAGGCGAGCTGCAGGAACTGCTGCAATCTGTCTCTGCCGAGGCGCCGCAATACCAGGTCGTCTCCGCCACCGGCCCGGACCACGACCCCATTTTCGAATGCACCGTCCATCATAACGGAATGGAACTGGCACGCGGCCAGGGCAAAAGCAAGAAGGCCGCTGAAAGCGAAGCGGCCCTGGCCGCTCTGCGCGCGCGAAAGCAACTCCCATGAACCTCTTCAACTCTCGTCTCAAGCTCCTCATTGGCGTCGTCCATCTTCAACCCCTGCCTGGCTCGCCGCGCTGGCGCGGCGATTTCGGATCGGTGATCAAGTTCGCCGTGAACGATGCCCGCGCTTACGCGCGCGGCGGCGCCCACGCCCTATTCATCGAGAACTTCGGCGATGTGCCCTTCACCCGCGGCGACGTTGGCCCGGAAACAATCGCGGCCATGAGCGCCGCTGGGCGCGCGGTGCGCGAGGCGGTGAAGATTCCCATCGGCTTCAACGTGCTGCGCAACGACGCGCGCGCCGCCCTGGCTGTATGCGCGGCTTGCGACGGCAGCTTTATTCGCGTCAACGTCCATACCGGCGCGATGCTGACCGATCAGGGACTCATCGAGGGCAACGCCTACGAGACGTTGCGCTATCGGCAGCGGATTTGTCCCACGGCGCAGATCTTTGCCGATGTCCACGTCAAACACGCCGTGCCGCTCGGCAATTGGACCATCGAAGACGCTGCCCGCGATACCGTCGAGCGCGGCCTGGTGGATGCGCTCATCGTTTCCGGCGTTGGCACCGGCCTCGCCACGGACCTTGCGGATGTCGAACGGGTTCGCCGCACCTGTCCCGCCACCAAAGTCCTCCTGGGCAGCGGTGTGACTCTGGGTAACGTGCGCGATTTCCTGCCCGCCGCGGACGGTTTTATCGTGGGATCATCGCTCAAGACGGGGGGCAGACTATCAAACCCGGTCGATGCCAGACGCGTCGCGGCACTCGTGCGAGCCTTGAAGCCATAAGACCTGGGCATCGCTGGCAAGGTCCGCCCTGTCGTAGTTGTATCCCGGGAAGACAACCACGCTCCCAGAGCGCTGGCAATTGCAGTGCCTCTGACTCTCGAACACCAGCCCCGCTCTCCGACCACCTGAAATCCGGCTCCAGGCCCGGTTGTCGTGTGCGCGAGCAGACCCGTATCTGCTTTCTTGCGGGCGTCCCGAAACCACCCCGGGAAACGCTCTCGAATTTTTCCTGTGCTTCCGGCGCTGTTTCGTTCCACATTAGGATATGCCAACGCCAGCACCGCTCCTGAACCTGGTCAACGTGACCAGGCGCTACGACTCGCCGGACAACACCGGGGCGTTGACGGTGCTCAGCGAGGTGACGCTCCAAGTTGCGCGCGGCGAATCCCTCGCGATTGTCGGCCCATCCGGTTCGGGCAAAAGCACGTTGCTGCAAATTATAGGCACGCTGGACCGGCCAACGAGCGGGACAGTGGCGCTGAATGGGCAGGATTTGAATGGTTTGGACGATCTGCAGATCGCCGCGGTGCGGAATCGGCAAATCGGTTTCGTTTTCCAGGCGCACTATCTCCTGCCGCAATGCACAGTCTGGGAAAACGTCCTCGTCCCGACGCTCGCCTCGTCGGAGAAATCGCTGCGCGACGGCGCGGGCGAACGGGCGGAGCGCCTGCTCAAGCGGGTGGGTCTGGGGGAGCGCAGGTTCCATCGCCCCGGCGAACTCTCCGGCGGCGAGCGGCAGCGCGTGGCCGTCGTCCGCGCGCTAATCAACCAGCCGCAACTCCTGCTGGCCGACGAGCCGACCGGCTCGCTCGACCATGCCTCGGCCCAGCAGCTCGGGCAATTGCTGCTGGATTTCAACCACGAGGAAGGAGTGACCCTCATCGTCGTGACACACGCGCGGAACCTTGCCCGGCGCATGGGCCGCGTGCTGGAGTTGAAAGATGGGAGGCTGGCGCCAGCAGAGGGCCAGGGGTAGAGAGTGGATTTGAACGCTGAACCTTGAACCTCGAACCTTGAACCTTGAACCTCGAACCTTGAACCTCGAACCTCGAACCTCGAACCTCGAACCTCGAACCTCGAACCTCGAACCTTGAACCTTGAACCTCGAACCTTGAACCTCGAACCTTGAACCTCGAACCT
>JBAXTC010001080.1:0-2139 GCA_037130375.1 Verrucomicrobiota bacterium
TGGCGTAGATCGTGAATGCGAGGTCCGTGGCTCGCGCCCTCTGGCCGCAAACCGATGCGGCGAGTCAGCATTCTAAAATCGTGTCCAATCTCAGTGCTGGTCAGGGCCGCTCCATGGGTCGAAAGAAAGACCCGATTCACCGGCTGGCGCCTAGGCCGCACGGCGAAGAACCGATCCCGACGCCTGATGTAGTCACGCAGTTGCCGGAGTGTTGATTTGTGTAGCGGAACAAGACGGGACTTCTGGAACTTCGATCGGCCGACCGAAAGAACCTCCTGCACCCAATCGATATCGTCCGCCTTGAGATTCAGCGCCTCCGTCAGCCTCATTCCCGTCACGCTCAACAAGCCGAACAAGCAGTAGAGGGTGTGCGGTTTTAGAGCATACCGCGGCGTTGAAGGATGCTGGCGAGCCGCATCCAGTATCCGGACGATCTCGTCGTCGGAGTAGATATATGGCTGAGGACGGTGCCCTTGGCGTACCAAGCCAGTGGGAGGAACCTCGGTCTTGGGTTCGATGCCGCTGAGGTATCGAGCAAAACCGCGTATTGCGGACAGACATCCCGCCTGCGTTGAGGCCGAACGGTGATCGGAGCGCAGCGCAAACTCCAGTGCAAGGGCCGTCGTAATCTGCAGCGTCCGCTTTGCCTTCATGAACGCAAGGAAGCTCCTCAGCCGCGATTCGACTCGCCCAAGATCGAACCCTAGCCCCCGCCGTAATTCGAGGTAGTCCCGGAAATGTCGCTTGAGCGTTGTCATCGGGCACCTCCTGGCCAAGGCAAAGCTAAACCGCGCAGAGCGTTGAGATCTACCTTGGCATAAATTGCAGTAGTATCCGGATGGCGGTGGCGGAGCACGCGCCCGATCTCATCCAACGAGGCTCCACGGCGCAGCATTTCCGTCGCGAGCGAGTGCCGGAAAACATGCGCCCCAGTGCGAACCGACTTCACATCTGCCCTCTCGATGGCCTTTCTTACCAAAACGGAAATGGGACCAGAAGCCACGAACGGCGTGTACGGAGCGTATCCCCGGACGAAGACGTTTCGGTATGGGCTTGTCGGTCTAATCTTCAAGTATCGAACCAAAGCTCGACCAACGTCGATCGGCAGGGGGAGCCTTGCCCATCCATCCCCTTTCTTAGAGCGAACAGTGAGTTGCCCATTTACCCAGTCGATGTCGTCGAGCTCCAAGGCAACGATTTCCCCAGCGCGCAAGCCGAGGCGAGCCAGCAGAAGCAAAATGGCGTAATCGCGTTTTCCTCGTACCGTAGATCGCTCACAAGCAGCCAGCACGCGCTGGACTGCTTCGGTCGGAATATACTTGGGCGGACCAGACCTCTCCCAGTTCGGTATGGCCGGGACTGCCGCTGCGAGATTCGACGCTATAAGTCCCCGAAGTCTGGCAAACCGAAAGAATGAGCGTAATCCGGTTACCACCTGTGCAGCGAGTCCGCGCCCCCCTTGCGGCACGTGCCGCCGGATAAACGCCGTTATCTGTGTGGTGCCAAGGGTACGGGCCTCCACTCGCCCAGTTCCAAAGTGTTCGGTCAGGAACCGTTCAATGTGCCGCGAGTAGTTGTAGATGGTTGCACGATCCAACCCTCGCTCTTCTTTCAAAAAGGCACGATATCTATCCGCCAGACGTTGTGATGGGCTGCGTGCGACCGGTTCGCTCTTCGGCGCGACTACGCCACCATCGCGCAGGAAGCTGAGCAACAACCGTAATCCAGACCGAGCACCACGGTAACCGGCCGAGTGCTTCTTGCGTAAATGAGCCAGGAACTGCCCGACCTTCTCTTCATTGAGCCACCATAAACGCTGCTTTCCTCGAAGCAGCCACAGGTCGATCTTTGCAAAGAAACGCAGATGGTATACGACCTGGGCGGGCGTGTAGCCCAGGCTTTCCAGTTTCGCCCGATAAGTTGCAATGTGCGCAGTGAGGGGGCCGTCGCTGACGCGAACCCCGCTTTTCACAGGTGAAGTTAATGATGGTGTCATTCATCAGTCATATCGCGAACTCACCATCACCGTAAACGCCATTCCAGTGGGGCCGGATTATGCCGGGCCGAAAGCCGTGCCGGTCGTTTCTTTAGGGGCAAATCTCACACCGCCCGGCATAATCCAGTTCCCGGCATAATGCC
>JBAXTC010001081.1:0-2134 GCA_037130375.1 Verrucomicrobiota bacterium
TCTCGGGCTTCCTCGTTCCCTCAGAGGCCCCCGCCGACCAGAAGACCGACGAAACCTCCAACGAAGAAATTGACAGCGGCGGAGACACCGACGGCATGGACGAGGCCAGGCTGATGGTGCGGAACAACGAGGGCCTCACCAAAACCTACAACCGCTTCCACGATCCCGAGGAAACCGCGCCCGACATTCTCCGCCTGCGCGACCTCCACGCCGCCATGGACCGCGCCGCCGCCGGCAAAAAGAAGCCGAACAATTCGCGCGCTAAAACTCCCTTCACGGCTCCCGCCCAAGGCGAAATCATCCCCGGCCCGCAGACCGACCTTTTTGCCTGACCCCATGTGTGCCACTCTTTGTGATCCTTGCGTTCTTTCGCGGCCATCCCCCTCCTGGCTTTCGGCTTCGGTATTCCGCGCTGGCTCCAGACTATTTGCGGATTATATGCAAAAAGCTTTACAACATTGTATTCTATGACATATTTACGGCATGTTAATCGAGTTTAGAGTAAGAAACTTCAAGTCTTTCCGAGACGAGCAAGTCCTCAGCCTAGTCGCGTCCAACTACGACAAGGAGCTTCCCGGAAACTTGATTGAACCGCCGTTGCCCGGTCTGAAGGACACGCGATTGCTCAAAGGGGCAGGGCTTTATGGAGCGAACGCTTCCGGGAAGAGCAACTTGCTAACGGCCTTGTTCACTATGCAGGACTTGGTTCGGGAATCAGCCGACGCCAAGCCGGAGGCACCTTTGTCAGTAGAGCCGTTCGCGCTCGCCGAAGAGGCGGCTTCGGCCCCAGTGATCCTTGACGTTACGTTCATGTCTGCGGGAACGCGGTATGAGTATGCCATCGCGCTGTCCGTCGAGCGTGTTTTGGCGGAGCGGCTAACAGCCTATCCGGAAGGAAAGGCGCAACTCTGGTACGACCGAATTTGGAACCCCAATACTCGCACCTACGACTGGACACCGGATCGGTCCGCGTATTACCAGCGAGACGCCAAGCGTGTCGAGTTCACTCGGCCAAACGCCCTTTACCTCTCGACAGCCGTCAAACTGAACGACGAACAACTGGCGCCAGTCTATGCCTGGTTCACCAAGCAAGTGCATTTCCTGAATCTCGCCGCCGATGGCGGAATCGACGCTGGGTTCACCGCGTCTATGTTAAAGGACAGATCGCCGCTGGCAAAGAAGGTCGTGGAGCTGCTACGCCACGCCGACCTCGGAGTATGCGGTGCTCAGGCGGTTGAAAGGGCCTGGGCGAGGGAGGATTTCCCTGAGGATATGCCCAGGGAAATGGTGGAAGAAATCAAGAAATCCAAGCGGCTGGAAATCTCCCTTATGCACCGGGGCGTTGCGGAAACCACGCTTGAACTGCCGTGGAAGGCTGAGTCCGCCGGAACCCGCCGTTTCTTCGGGTTAGCTGGCCCGTGGCTGGACGTTCTCACCAATGGGCATTTGGTGTGCATTGATGAACTCGACACCAGTATGCACCCATCGATGGTGTTTGAGCTGCTCAAGTTGGTCTTCGGCGCTGAGCACAACCCCAAGGGGGCGCAAATCGTGTTCACCACCCACAACCCGATCCTCCTGGATCCCACCCTGATGCGCCGCGACCAAGTCTGGTTCACGCACAAGAAACAAACCGGCGAATCATTTCTGTATCCGCTTACCGACTACAAGCCGCGCAAGGGCGAGTCCCTGGTGCGTGGTTATATGTCCGGCCGCTACGGCGCGGTGCCCTTCATCCCTCACGGCCTGATGGACAGCGATGTGCCACCCAAGGAGGAAGCGGTCCATGCCCGCTAAACCCGGCCATCCGCGGCCCCACGAGGAACGGCGGACCTACGCCCGGCGCCCGCCAGTCGAGCCCCTACCGGGTGAGCCGGAACTCGGCGACTCGTTTCTTATCATCACCGAGGGAGAGGTGACCGAGCGAATGTACTTCGAAGCCTTGCGCGAGGCATTGCTCGTCAACCCTGTGACTGTGCGAATCGTCCACCCGAGTTGCACGGACGCGGAAGGTCTTGTGCGGGCGGCAGTGGAGGAGCGAGACGCGCCGGTCGGGCGCCGTGACCGCTGCCAGGCGGGCAAACCAGGCTTTGACTTTTTGATGGCTCAAAAAGCTGGAACCCATGATTCAACT
>JBAXTC010001082.1:0-2131 GCA_037130375.1 Verrucomicrobiota bacterium
AATGTGGATGATGCGATAAATCGGGTGCATCCTAGAAGCCTAGTCCTTTTTTGCGAGCAAGGACGCCGTCAACCCAGCGCTTTTCATCCGTACTGCTCGGGTAGAGGGCCGAGAGGGCCTGGGCCAGTGTCCAGAAGCGGGTGTCGTTGCCGGCAGCGTCATCAACGAGACAGCGCTTCAAGGCATCGCTGCGGCCGGCGGCGAAGAGAATCATGCTTTGGTGGACGCGGTCGAGCACGGTGGGGCCAACCTGTTCGACCTTGGCTTCGCCAAAGGCCGGTTTGCCCTCGTCGGCTTCCTGGGTGGCTTTGAACAGTTCCATCTGGGGGCCGCGCTTCTTGCGGATGAGCGTTGCCTTGCCTTCGTCTTTGCCGAAGAGGTGGTTGGCGCGCTCGGCCACGGGCAGCAGGCGGGCGGTTTCGCCCTCCACGGCCACGAGGCTGGCCAGGTCTTCCAGGTGCGCGGCGAGGCCCTGGGCAATCTTGCGGGCGGCGTCGAACTCCAGAGTAAAGCCCGCTAAAGACGCTAATGGACGCGAACCGCCGCCGTCAGCATCCGCGTCGCCGTTTTCCTCTTCTTTAGCGTCTTTGGCGTGTTTAGCGGGCTCATCTGTCTTCAGCGTCCAGAGCCACATGGCGGTGAGGCGGGCGTCTTCCTCGAAACCGGTGGCGTCGGCACCGGTGAAAATCATGGTGAGGGCTTCCTTGGCGACGGCAGCCCAGACCTGCTCCAGGTATTCCTTAAGCGGGACGACCTCGCCGCTGGCCTTTTCGACTCTGCCATAGCGCGAGAAGATTTCGAGGGCCGGGCCGAGGCAGGCAAAGATTGCGTCCGCGCCGACGACGCCTTCGTCGGCCAGGCGGGGCATCCATTCGTGGATGCGACGGGGCAGCCCGGCCAAGACGTCGCGCCAGTCACCGACTTCATTGGTGCGGACGGAACCGTCCCGATTTTCGCGCGGGCGGCAGACGAGATGGACGGGACTGCTTGGCGGCTGAACAGGTGCCTTGGACACTCAGCAACCGGTTCCCGAGGGCAAAGCGAATTGGCGAGGTCAGCCAGCTTGCCGACGTTGAGCGCAAGGCAACTCGCGACGGCCGCATGGAAGGTTGCATCCCCATTCTTGCGCTTTGCGATTTCTTGAACCAACCGTGTGATGGTGGTTAGTGCGAGAAGCTGTCGCCTGGTGAAGTGGTCCGTCCACGTCTCTTGGCCGTAAATCATCCCCCATGTGTGACGAATGCCGCGTATGTCAAGCTTCTCGTCGGGCAGAAAACTCACGGAGCCAATGTGAGCTTTGATTTGCCGCTCCAATGCCGTTTCTGCGTTGCGAATGGCTTTCAGGTCAGCGCTGGTGGGCTGGCGGTAGAATCGTCCTGTCTCATTGACTCGCGTAGACACCACACACATGAGCCGTGCGTGATTTGCTCCGCCGCGTCGCACTTTTAGCTGTTCGCGCACGCAGGCGATCGGAGTCGTGTAACCGCAGCACGGGCAGGTGGCGGAACCGCGTTTGACCGTGCCGTCGAACTTCGGGTCTTCGATTTTGGTTTTCGGGTCATCCTGGTCCACCCAACGGCCGCGCTGTTTGACGATGATTTGGAAGTCCACGCGCTTGGCCTTGGGACGGGGCCGGAGTTGGAGGGCCACAGAGCGGTTGGCCTTCTTGGCCAGCCAGAGGAAGCGGATTAGCGGGACTTCGGCGCCGCAGCCGGGGCCTTCGCATTGGATTGTGCGCGCCCAGAGGTAGGCAATGGGCGTCGCGCCGTCTGGGTCTTTTGGGTAGAACTCGGCCAATTCCTTCTTGGCTTCCCCTTTAATCCAGTCGCCCCATTTGCGGACTTCATCAGCGAGACGCTGGCCATACTTTGGGATGTATTCGAGGACGACTTTGTTGAGCAGGACGGGAACGGGATTGAGGTCGCTGGCGAAGGCATCGGCGCCCACGCGAAGGGCTTCGAGCGGGATGGAGCCGCCGCCGGCAAAGGGGTCAACGACCAGGGGGCGTGTGCCTGGGGCGCCGCCCAATGACTCGTGCGCTGTCTGGGTGAGCACCCGGCTGGTATCCAAGTACTCCTGGACGGTAGAATTGTCCCAATTGGCAAAATCAGCGATGAAGTCGAGGAGCGCG
>JBAXTC010001083.1:0-2129 GCA_037130375.1 Verrucomicrobiota bacterium
AGTAGCCAAGCATCGAGACTGGCGCAAGCAGAAGCGGCTTTGGCGGACGCCAGCCGGCAAAACTGCCATAAAAGGCAGTCTTCTCACCGTCCTCGATAATTCATGCCGTCGGCGCCTCTACGGACCGTGATCAATCCAAGCGGCGTCGTTCATGTAGGCCATGACATATTCGTATGTCATCGCCCCGTCATGCACCCCACCGCCCGAATTGCGAATCAGAAAGATTCCTCCGCCCGGTTGGTTGGGATCGTCTCGGTAGCCAACCAGCAACAAACTGTGCCCATCAAACACCCCCTCGGGCGGTGCCATTTGAAGAATACCTTCCTGCCAGCGCTCGTGGTTGGGCCAGCGCAGGCCGCCACAGACCGGCCACCGTTGCGATAAAACTCGCTTGATTTCCAGGAGCTGCGACCGGCTCAACCCCGTGCGGACGTCCCACGGCTTGATCCAATGCAGTCTCAAGTCTGCCTTGGCCAAATCCTTTGCGTGCCGCAATGCGGTTTCTGCCGGGCGCAGCTTGGGATCGTAATCCTGCTGATAGGGCCAATCGGCTTCGATACAAACGCCATAGGCCACAAACCCAGTCCAGATGTCCGAGAAGAAACCGCCATCGTTTGAATTGGTGGTCGCTTCGTTGGATGCCCAGTTCAGGAATTCAATGCTCACGATAGGCCCCTGCCGCTTCTCGCGAGCCAGCGCATACTCCAACGCCCCGGCCATTGCGAACAACGAGCAGGTGCCTCTCCTGCCCTGCAGCCGCAGCGGCAGCCCCCAGTTCGTAAATGCGGAACGAAGATCAATGCCAGAGGGTTCGCTGGCCGGATGTGCCGCAATATCAGCCCCCTGCGCCATGAGCGAAAGCACAACAAACAGCAGAGCTCCAATCGCTGCAATTCTCATCGGATGGAGAAACGTTTTCCGATACTCGGGTGGAGGGTTCGCATCGCTTCCGCAGCCGGGCATCCAAGGCCACCGGAACCGCTGCTGTCGTTCGGTTTAAGCTCTGGACTGAATGCAGACAATTTATTCGAGAGCTTTTGGATTTCGGGGAGTTCTGGCCAGTGGGCTGTGGCGCATTGAATAAGCTGGGTCTTTTGTTGGCTTGTGAGTTTATGCAGGTCACCATCACCAAAGTAAGTCAAAGACTTTACGGTTAACATTGGGTTGTATTGTTCTCCGTAAATTGATCTGGCTGCGGCCATGGCAGTGGGAAGACTAATGCCATTCTTGATAAGGGCCAATATATCAATGTAGTCCTTGGATTCTGCTCTTTGTGCCACAACGGCGGCTTTCGTTCCGGCGAGATCCAGGATTGAGGCGACTTGCATTACGCCATCAGGAGTCTTATCGGGTGTCCCGACACGTCCGAGGTTTAGGTTTCCGAAGAAGGACAATTTGACCGGACCATTACGATCAACTTGGACGGTGAGGGTCTGACTGACATTTTGCAGGATCTTAGCGTTCCTCAACAATGTTAAGCTCTTCAGTAGTTCGCTGGGAATAATGTGTTCACTGGAAAAGAAATCAAAATCTACTGAGCCGCGATGTCCCAACCGGAGGGCCAACCCTGTCCCGCCATAGAGGACGAAGTGCTTTGGAATTTCGGCAAGTTCCGGCCATAGAACCTTCTGGGCTGCGGGTAAGATGTTGAACCGGGGCTCGAACATAATCAGAATCGTTTTGGAAGCGGAGGCACCTCCATTTGGAAATGATGGTGCCAATAGGTCCACGACTTGGGATCAAAAACGCCAGGTGGCGCGTGGGCGAGAACTTGGCGAAACAAGGATTCGCCAAGCAGCCTCCATGTTAGGGTTGTATCGTTCCAATCGGCAAACACCATGACCTGGGCTGTGAATCGGCTGGCGTCTTGCATCCACTCCTCTGGCTTCCCCCACCAAAACACGCGCTTGGCGACAGGCAAAAGCGCCGGTTGGAGATTGTCAGGTATGGCGGCCCCCCGGTCGGAGGCAACAACACCATCTGGCAATTCGAGTTTCATACGGTAATAAGTTTACTTGTTTTGAGCGTTTCGTGCAATCCAATTGGCCATCCAATTGGCCATTTGGAAACCAGTGTGGATTCAAGAAACCGTAGCCGCCGACGGCAGTCGGCGCTGATCTCCGTAAATT
>JBAXTC010001084.1:0-2128 GCA_037130375.1 Verrucomicrobiota bacterium
CCGGCCAGGGCGCCTACTTCGACTGGCTGACGGTCAATTCGCTGCTGCCGACGCATGACACCAACCCCAGCCACACCGGCATCCAGGTCATTGACCGTTCCACCGTCCGCGCGCTGGGCACGCTCTCGGCCGCCGGCCAGTCGCTGCAGAATGTCGTGGACGGGGCGGATGGGGACCTCAATCCGCTGGGCCTGGCAAAGAACATCATGCCCTTCGACATCAGCCCCGCCGGCATTGATGCGGGCCAGAGTCATTTCGAGCAAATCTATGATCGCGCCCTCGTCGCGCTCAACAACGCGCAAACCGCCCTCGACCAGGCCCAGGGCGCCTCGCAACGGTTGCGCCGCCAGGCCACCTCGTTCAATAACTATGTCACCGATACGGTGCTGCAAAACGAGCGCAATACCCGCAACCGGTTGCTCGAAATTTTCGGCACCCCCTATACCGACGATATCGGCCCCGGTCAGAGTTATCCCGACGGCTACGACGGGCCGGATCTCTATCACTACATGTACGTCGATCTGGATGCCATCGGTGGCACCACGGCGGGCTTCACGAACAGTGTCAGCATCTGGCTGCCCGCCATGCCCCAGGGATTCTCCCGTCCCGAGGTCGCCGGGAACCTCAACGTGAACCCGACGAACCAGGTTACGTTCACGATGGACAACGAAGGCGCGATGGGCCCGCCCCCCGGCTGGACCGGCATCCGCTCGCGGCCTGGCCAATACCAGATCGCCAAACAGGCCTACCTGCAAGGCATGGTCGAGCTGCAGGAAAGCTATGGCACAATTCAGGTGCAGGTGGCCGGCATCTATGGCGCGGTCGATTCATTCAACTCTCATCACACGCGGCTCGTGGGCCAGTTCAGCTACATGATGGCTCAAGACGCGCTCTATCTGACATCGCTCACCAGCAAATTGCTGGCGGATGCTAATGCAAAAAAAGCGGAGTTCAGTCAAGAGTCGCATCTTCTCGCCGGCATCATGGACCAACTGGGTGAACCCTTCGTGGACGGAATGGTGGAGGGGGTGATCGCTGGTATGGCCGATGGAGATATCACCGGGGTAACTGTTGATCCTGGAGTCGTAGGACGTGATGCAGCTAGGGCGACTACGTACGGTCTTACTATAGCCGACAAGGCCGAGGCATCGATGTGGGCCACCGTCGCGAAGGTCGCCGATCTGGCCATGACGACGGCGCAGCAGGCGCTGAATAACTGGGTGTGGGTGGACAGCAACAGCGATGCGCTCCAGTCCAGGCTCACGGCGATCATTTCGCAGATAGGGGGCCTTCAGCCGATGGTTCAGGAAGTGCAGGCCAAGAACCTGGCGGTCAGTCAATTGGCCGCCAAGTGCCAGGCGCTGGGTGCGGAGGGAACGACCCTGCTCGGGCAGTTGTCCACCGTCCGCGCCGCGGGGGCTTGGCGGGTGCAGAACGCCCGCTACGCGGACATGACCCTGCGCATTTTTCGCGATGAGTCGCTGCGGAAGTATTCGGACACCTTCGATCTGGCGGCGAAGTATGCCTACATGGCGGCCAGCGCTTATGACTATGAAACCGCGCTGCTGAGCGGCGACCCCACCGCGATGGCGGGCAGCCAGTTCATGGACCGCATCCTGCGCACGCGCAGCCTGGGCGCCGTGGTCAACGGCCAGCCGCTGGTGGCCAATGGCTACGGCGATGCCGGCCTGGCCGATGCCCTGGCGCGGATGAAGGGGGATTGGAGCGTGCTCAAAGGCCGTTTGGGCTTCAACAATCCCGACACCGAAACCAGCCGCTTCTCGCTGCGCACGGAACTGTTCCGCATCGCGCCGGGCAGCGCGTCCGACGCCACGTGGCGAAATCAATTGCAGCTTTGCCTGGTCGATCTCACGACCATTCCCGAATACAACAATTACTGCAAAACGTTCGGCACGCCGAGCACCACCAATGAGCCGGGCCTCATGATTACTTTCTCGAGCACCATCATGCCCGGCCAGAACTTCTTCGGCCAGGACCTGGCTGGCGGCGACAACGCCTACGATCACACCCATTCGGCCACCAAGATCCGCTCGGTCGGCGTCTGGTTCGCCAGCTACACCAACGCCTTCGGCTCCGGGATGGCCAATGCGCCGCGGGTCTATCTGTT
>JBAXTC010001085.1:0-2126 GCA_037130375.1 Verrucomicrobiota bacterium
CTCCGTCTGGAGCGGCATGTTTATAGAAACAAACACCACGGCACCAGCAATTCATTTTGACGTGGCGTTGGGCAGCCGGGCACCCGGCGTACAAAAGAGTTGCTGTGAATCAAGCGCATGGTTCTGTGATTGACGCGACCCCCTTGGTCCGGCTAACAAGTCTGCCATGCTGAATGCCGATCGCCAACCACAACCAACCCTTCATCAGCCGCATTGGGATCACCGACTGCCCGGCTCGGCACCCTCGTTACGACTGCCGCTAGTTAACCCATCGCTGCAACGAAGCAAAGGCGAAGGCAACCCGGTTCTTAACCGCTTCAACCGTTTCCAGGCCAGGGGAAGGTTCGCACCCGGCCTGGCGCCGGTGCTGGCTTGCGTGTTCACGCTTGCAGGCTTGCTGGCGAATGCGGCGGAGTTGCAGAAGACCTTTTACGTCTCGAAGCTGGGCGATAATTCAGATGGCCGCAGTTGGGCGACCGCTTTTGCTACGATTCAGAAAGCGCTGCTCGCTCTGCCGGATGCGTCCGGGGGTTGCCGCGTCGTAATTCGTCCCGATACTTATGTTGAAGCCAATCTCTACGCGGCATTTAAGGGCGCGCCGGGCGCTTACAATTCGCTCGAAGGCGATTTCGACGGCAGGCTGGGCTCCGGCACGTCGGGGTGGGTGGTGATTGACAGCGGCGACCCGGCGAAAGGGTTCAAAAGCTACGACTGGTGGGGAACCATCCGAGCAACCAGCAAGGGTTGGTCGCCGGGGCACACGGAAGCGACCTTTTCGGCGATCGGTTGGGACCGGTGGATCTTGCGGCGGCTTTACGCTACGGGCGGCGATGCAGGCTTGTTCTGGGATTGCACCGACAAGGTCGAACCGTTCACCGTCCTGGTCGAGGACTGCGTTAGCATTGGCCGGGCGTTTGGCGGTGGAGTGGGCAACTGTCTCTCGCGGACGGATGAGCCGATTACGTTTCGGCGGTGTCAATTATGGGCTTTGGACTTCTGGGGCGACACTTCGGGCGCCTACGTGCGCGTCGAAAACCAGACGATGCCAAATCGCCCGGACGTTCGTTTCGAGGATTGCACATTGGTTGGGCCGCAGTGCTCGTTCAAGGCGGGCAATTATGGATTCAAGACGTTCACCTGGGCCAGCCTCAACCGTTGCCGTTTGATCACGCTCAACTTCTCGCAACCGGCCGGCACGCCAACAGACGGAATTATCCAAAGCGTGCAGCAGGGCAAATTCCTCCATGTCGATCTCGAAGACTGCACCTTGATGGGCTACAAGGTATTCGGCGTCAAGGTTGCTACCAATACGCAGAACGAAATCCAATACACGACCAAAGGCTCCGTGAATGCCTATATTCAGTTTCAGCAGGAAATGCCCGCCGGTTTTCTGCGGCTCGATCATTGGCCAACCGAGACCTTCGCCGCCCTGGCCCCGCCGTCCGTCCAGCGCACGATTCCCGGGCTTGTTCGCGACGACAAAGTGGCTCTGCGCGATGCTTGCGAGGTCACGCCGATTGCATGGAAAGGACGCTCCTGCCTGTTCGTCTGCGTTCGCCCGGCTTCCGGCGGCTCGAAGAAAGACTATTACCTGACCCTTCGTGACGCCGCCGACGGAAAGGAACTGGCGCGGTTCGCCGAGGGCTACAGCCTGGCCTCGGCGCTGGTGCATGACGACAAGCTATATGCGTTCGCCTCGCGATTCGAGAGCAACAATTGGAACGACGTGACCCAATTTGAATCTTCCGACCTGGTTCAGTGGAACAGCAAACGCATTATCGAGCAGAACGCCCGGGAACATCTCTTTAACAGCAGCGTCTGCGCCGGCCCCAACGGGTTTGTCATGGCATACGAATCCGATGATCCCGCCTGGCCGGCGTTCACGGTAAAGTTTGCGCAGTCGAAGGATCTCGACCACTGGACGGCTGTGCCCGACGCGATCTTCGGCAAGAAGCGGTACACTGCGTGCCCCACAATCCGGTTCGCCAATGGCTACTACTATCTGCTCTACACCGAACATCGCGTGCCGCGGTGGTTCTTCGAGACCTACATTGCCCGCTCGAAAGATCTGGTTGCCTGGGAACTCAGCGGGGCCAACCCCGTGCTTACGCCCCGGGCGATCGATG
>JBAXTC010001086.1:0-2116 GCA_037130375.1 Verrucomicrobiota bacterium
CGCAACCGCCCCTTCACTCGCTCCACCGTCTTACGCGAAAGATGGATGGTCCATTTCCCCTCTTTGTTCCGGCAGAACCGAAACCCCAGAAAGTGGACATCCTGCGGTCTCCTGACCGCACTCTTTTCCGTGTTGATGGTCAGGCGCAGTCGCTTCTCAAGGAATCTCTCCACGCTGACCATCACCCGCTCGCCGGCACGCCGACTCGCCACGAATATATTGGCGTCGTCGGCATACCGCACGAATCGCAGTCCTCTACGTTCCAACTCCCAATCCAGTTCATCCAGCACAATGTTCGACAGCAACGGTGAAAGCGGACATCCTTGCGGAGTCCCCCTCTTCACTAACCACTCGCGTTCCATCCGGCAGCACCACATGGGCCTTGAGCATCCGACCTATCAGTTGAAGAACGCCTTTGTCCTTCACCCGCTTGGCCAGTCGTGACAAGAGCCGCTGGTGATTGACTCGATCGAAAAACTTCGCCAAGTCAATGTCCACAATCGTTGTGAATCCTGCCCCCAGATATTCCCGCGCTTTTGCTATCGCGGTTGGCGCCCCGCGACCACGGCGAAAACCGTGGCTGCCCTCGTGAAAGGTCGGCTCATAAATCGGTTCCAACACTTGCAGAACCGCCTGTTGCACCCACCGGTCAATCACGTTGGGTATCCCTAATCCCCTCTCACCACCCCCGGGTTTGGGTATCCAAACCCGACGGATGTCTCCAGGGCAATAGGTCCCCGCCAGCAGTTCGCGACGCAGACGCGGCAGCAGTTCCTGATGCTCTTCATTCACTGCTCCCACGCTCTGGCCGTCCACGCCGGGCGCTCCTTTGTTCTGTATGACTTTGTACAGTGCCCTCAGGAGGTTCATCTCCGAGGCCACTGCCTCCAGCAACGAACTTGCGTCCGCTGCTCCGGTCACGAAACCCCTTAACTCCTTGTCCTTGGCTTTATGCAGCCGTGCCTTGGCCGTTCCCAATAGATTGGGAACTTCCTCGGCTTGGCCCCCTTGCGGGCTGTCGGCGAACACCAAGTTCAGTTGTTCTAGTTTCGTTGTTCTCATCTTCATTATCCCCTTCGCTCCACGGGCTTTCACCCGCTTCCTCGCTACTACGAGATAATCCGACTTCTCTGCCAACCTCACACCGAGGTCGTTGCCTTCCTCCGGCGTTACCTTGTTGCCAAGGATCGGCAGAGATCTCTTGGGGTAAGGCGATGAACTTTCCCGCCATCCTGTCCTCACTACAAATTGGGCTTCTCGGAATATCGGGTGTCGTGATCACTGGCTCACTCACCCGCCCAACCTGCCTTACGAGGCTTCACTTTCGTTCAGGACTTCGGTTCGTCTTCCGGCTTCCTCCCCACACGGCCTCGCGGCTCATGCAGTTGCCTTTGACTCGTGGTTGCCTCCCGAAGGCCCCACAAGGGTCTCTCACCCTCTAGCTCATCTCCATGCCCAACGCACCAGTAAATGGTGCCAGTCGGCCCGTAACGGTATAATCCGCGATTTATACGGACAAGTCGCCTGCCTCGGCCTCGTCTGCGGGACCAAAGGTCAGGACAGAAGTCTCATTAACTGCCCCTGTTATGGGCCTATTCCTTGCCTAGATATTTCTTTCCGGCGGTGTCAACGCGGACCATATCGCCGTTGGCGATGAACAGCGGAACCATGATTTCGAGGCCAGTTTCGAGCTTTGCATCCTTCCATGACGTGCTCAACCCGGTGCGGGAGGGCGGAGCGGTTTCCACCACCTTGAGCGGTATTTGTGGTGGCAAGACGATGTCGAGCAGCCTGCCATCGAGCCGCAGGGCTTTATATTCCTCGTTCTCCTTGAGAAACCAGCGGCGCTCACCGAGTTGCTCGTTGGTGAACTCGAACTCGTCGAAAGTCTCAATATCAATAAAGACCTGCACATCCGCCTTCGCGTAGCTGTAAGTAGCGCGACGCGTTTCGAGCGGTGCCACGGGCACGCGCTCGTTTTCGGCGAAAACACGGTCAATAAGGCGGCCGGTCGTGAGGTGGCGCAGGCGGGTGTGGAGCCGGTGCCTGGTCTGGGCGGTGCCGCTGGTGTGCATGTCCTCGATGACATGCGGGGAGCCGTCCAGCATCAGAATCA
>JBAXTC010001087.1:0-2114 GCA_037130375.1 Verrucomicrobiota bacterium
GGTTTACGTCAACCGCGGGTTTGTCTATCATATTAAGGGTGATTACGACAAAGCCATCGCTGTGGTGGTCTTGGCTGCCCTGTTGGTTTCCCTCTTTGTCCTGGCTCGCTCGGCCGCGGAAAGCCGGGAACGGAAAGACCGGTATCAGGCGGACGTGGCCGGCATGCGGCCGAAGCACGAGACACTGGCGCCCCTGTCGACCGGACCCTACGAGGCGGCTCAGCGCAATCTGCACTTCCCGCAGACCCTGCGCCAGCCCGCCTCCGGTGTCGGCTTGTTCGTTCCCGAGCGCCGCGTCCGGTGCGTGGACTGCCTGTATCCGATCCGCGCCGACGCGAAGGAATGTCCGTTCTGCCACGCCCCGCAGCCGGAACCGGTCGTAATCGACAAGAACAAGCTCGACAGCGAAGGGCGGGGCATCCCCAACGGGTGGCGGATGAAGTATTTCGGGCATCCGTACGCCATGGCGGAGGATCTGTCGCGCGCAGATGACGACGCGGACGGCGACGGATTCACCAACCTTCAGGAATACCATTTTAACACCGATCCGAATGATCCAGACAGTTATCCTACGAACATTCCGCCATACTTGGTCGCTTGGTGGACATTTGATGAAGGTGCAGATACCAATGCGCTCGATTCAGCTGGCCGCGCAAGTTTTTTTCTGTAAATTTGTTGAGCATCAAACTGAGGGTTGGGTTTTTGGGTTCATGTTGAGGTAGATTTTTCCGGTTTCCCATTCTTCGCTGATTTCGGTCAGGAGGGCCGTGATCAGGCGCAGGAGAGAGGCTTCGTTGGGAAAGAGGCGGGCGACGCGGGTGCGGCGCTTGAGTTCTTGATTCACCCGTTCCAGTGCGTTGGAGGTGCGCATTTTTTGTTGGTGCGCGGCGGGCAGGCCGAAGACCGTGAGGCCCTGCGGGAGGTTTTCCTCCAGCCAGGTGGCGAGTTTGGGCGCGCTGTTGGCGTAGTGGGCGACGATTTCCTTGAGGCGGGCTTCGGCGGCAGGGCGGCTGGGGCTGTCAAAGACGCTGCGGATGGCACGGGCCACTTCGGCGCGTTGGTCCAGTCGGGGCACGTAGGCTTGCGCGTTCTGCTGGAGGTGGAACTGGCAGCGCTGCCAAGGCACGGCGGGGAAGACGGCGGTGCGCGCCGCTTTGAGGCCGCTGTGATCATCGCTGACGATTAACACCACGCCACAAAGGCCGCGTTGGAGGAGGCTTTGGAGGAAGGCGCGCCAGTGGACTTCGGCTTCACTGAGGGCGACGCTCACGCCGAGGAGGGCGCGTTTGCCGTCGGGGGCGACACCCATGGCGATCAGGACGGCACAATCGAGCAATTGGCCGTTCTGGCGGACTTTTTCATACCTGGCATCGATCACGAGATAGGGATAGTCGGCGAGAGGCCGCGTGCGCCATTTGTGGAGTTCGACGTCGAGGAGCTTGGCGCAGGCGCTGACCTGGGTAGAGCTGACGGAGGTGCCGCAGAGTTCTTCGACGATCGCGGAGACTTTCCGGGTAGAGACGCCTTGGACGTACATTTCGGCGAGAGCGAGTTTGAGGGCTTGTTCACTACGGCGGCCCTTTTCGAGGGCGGTGGGGTAGAAGTCCAGATCGCCCCGGACTTGTGGAATGTCAAAGGTAATGGGGCCGAGGCGGGTGGTGAGGGTTTTGTCCTTAAAACCATTGGCGTAACCGGTGCGAGTGAGCGAGCGTTCGTAGGGTTTGGCTTGGAGGGCCTGGGAACGTTCGACGTGCATGGCTTGATTGACGAGCAGGCGGATGCCTTCGGCGAGGCCATCGGTGCCTTGTTCGGAGATCAGTTGCAGAATGTTGTTCAATAGATCAGGATCGGTGCGGTGGGTCATTTGGGCCTTTCGTTGGTTGTGTTTGGCGACACCCCAACAGGAAACCCGAATGGCCCGCCCTCGACCAGTTTTTTGCGCGCGGAGCGCCGCCACCCCTGCGTGGTTCGGCTGCGCTCGGCTCGCGACGCTCGCCTTCACTCCGCCTCACCACGCAGGGGTGGCGGCGGAGGGAAGAAGGACAATTTACAGAAAGAGTTTTACACCGGCATTCCACCTCCAGCAGAACGCTCAAGCCTACGTGCCCAAGCTA
>JBAXTC010001088.1:0-2103 GCA_037130375.1 Verrucomicrobiota bacterium
AGTAGGCTGCCCAGCCAGTCAGGTCAAACCCCATAGCACAACTAATGTTGACGGGACGTGGGGCAGGTCTCCGACCTGCCGGTCCACGGAGTCTCCGACTCCGTGGCGAGCCATATCCCCAATGCCGGCAAGAGCGAACCCTCCTCATCCTAAAGGGGTGACTGAGAACAGACCCTGGCCCATCATCAATCCAAATCGATTATGAGACCAATCGCTTTTCGGCCCTGGTCGAGGCTGGCGGCATGACGTCATCAACCGTCGGGTCGTCAGGTTCCAGCGCCGCTTCCGCAGTGGTCGGGTCCGTTGCGCACGGGGGAGATGTCCAGCGCCGGAGTTGCCGCCGCAGCCCCGGTTCGCCGGCAAGCTTATGGAGTATGCCCGCTATCGCCGCGTTCGCCCCTCTGGGAGTCACCGTTCCTTCAAACCGGAATGTGCCGGTCAGCTTCTGGTCCTTTTCGAGGTTGTAGTAATTCACCAACGATCCGAGCACCCATTCCCCTGACATGTAATCGAGGAACAGGTGTTTGTGCAGCGGGATGGCGTCCTTGGCCTTCCAGGCGCAGTTGGGAATCCCAGTCAGCAGCTTGCTCCTCTGTGTGGAAGTGATTTGCTTCATCCTGCGCCGGACCTCGCCATCGGTCATCGGCTCAACCCTCTGCACCTCGGCCAGGAATTCGTGGACGCGCTTCCTTGCCAGCGGACGGGCAGCCAGCGTCAGAAGTATGGTGCCCACCGCATTCTTGAGGGCATTGCCGGATAATCCATAAGTGGCCATCAACTCGTCCTCGCGTTGGCCCTTCACGAAAAAGTCGCAGGCAAGTCTCCGGTCCCGCGCAGCCTTGAAATCCAGGTTTTGCGTTTTCGCACAACTGTTCCCGTCGTGAAACATCAGGATTGTATTGAGCGGAATCAGCTTGATCACGTTCATCCGATCGTTGATCGGCATTCGGTGAAGCGCCCACCGCATCTGCTCGCGGCTGACCGGCTTCACCGCAGTCAGGTCTCGCTCGATCCTTGCCACCTCCGCCATCAGTTCCTGGCTTTCGAAGATTGAATCGACCAGCTTGAAAACCGTGTGTCGGGCGTGTCTATACGGTGCGGTCGGCTCGACGTACCGGTATGCGAGGGTGCTCTCGGCTCGCTTCACAGTAACCTCCGCTTCCTCGATTGCCCGCTTAGCCGCAAGGTATGCGGCCTCCGGGTCGATCTTGGCTGCGCCGGGCACGCTTGACTTGATCACCGCATTGGTCCTGGCCACCTCGGGGTCGATTAACTTCCGACCCGAGCTTTGGCTGGCAATAGCACAAGCGGCTATCTCAATATTGCTGACCGACTCCCCAGTTCTGAAAACAAGTTCCACGACCGCGATGTCTTGCACTTTGGTCGGCTGGGTCAGATTCCATTCCAGGCAGTTTCTGAAGTTTTGCCAATCTTCATTGGACATCTCCTTCAGAACGAAACGCACACGGTCCCTCAGCCGTTCGTGGGCTTTCCGCACCTCGTTCATGAGGTGCGGCATGGCGGTTATCGCCTGAATCATCTGCAGTATGATGCCCCCAGCCTGCCGGCCGATCGCTTCGCCCTTCCTGAACATGCGATCGAGCATCTCTATGTCCCCTTCTTTCGTCGAGTGCGTCAGGCTTCTGTCCATCAACTCCCTTAGTCCCATCCAGTCTGCGTCGGACATTCTCCGCAATATGGCGTGAACCCGTTCTGTCGGTATGGCGGCCATAGAACCTCGAAAGTCCGGGCCAGGGATGCCTTCGAGAGTGCAAGGGTGGTGCGTCTCCGGTGGGAAAACTTTGGTTTCAAAGCAATGCTTCATAGGCTGCTTGCTACTCTTTACACCTCCCGACAGGTTCCGGTAAGTGTGCGTTTGAAGGCACACCCTCGCGAAGGTCACGTTTTGCCCGAGGCATCCTTTTGATCCCGCCGGCCCCGCTCCCTCTTGACTCGCGATTGGCTGGCAGCACGTTGAGGCAACTGCAGCAACGTATCCACAGAACACGGCATCCGCCGGATTTCAACCTGATACCAATTTGAACACCATTTGAACACCTTATGCAGTTTGGTGCCTGGAAAGATGGTTTCCGTGGCATTGAG
>JBAXTC010001089.1:0-2095 GCA_037130375.1 Verrucomicrobiota bacterium
CCCGCGGAAGTTCAGTCTTTCCTCCTGCAAGCGCAGGCGAGCGCGCGCAAAGGCGCGCAGTTCGTCAACGATTCCTGGCTGCGGGGCTGGGAACTGCCGGGCCTCGCTGATCCCAAGACCGGCGACCTCGAACCCAAAGCTGCGGGTCATCCGGAGCACCTCGCCGAACCGTCGCCAGAATCGCTCGAAGGTTCGGAGCGCGTCCTGGTGGCCGAAGACGATAATTCGCTGCGGGTGTTGATACGCGCGATGCTGACGTACCGAGGCTACAAGGTCGTGGAAGCCGTGAATGGCGCAGACGCGGTAAGTAAGTACCGCACGAGCGGGCCGTTCGATCTGGTGATTCTGGACATGGCCATGCCGAAGCTCGACGGGGCCGAGGCGCTTAAACAAATCCGCGCGCAGGATTCCGCGGCGCGCGTGTTGGCGTTGAGCGGCACTCCGTTCGATAGCCAAGTGGAGCTGAAGAGATCAGGCGCCAAATTCGATGGATTCCTGAACAAGCCGTTCCGCAATATCGACCTGTTACAAGTGGTGCGCCGGATACTGGACCACGGCTGAACAGTTGCCTCGCTTCAGGAATACGAATGCCAGCGGTGCGAGTGGAATCCTCCGTAGGTCCGGCGCACCCCGCGGAGATTGCGAACGGTCTCGTTCACGCGATCGAGTTCCGCCTGGCAGCCCTGTCGTTTGGCGTTTATCACATCGCGGTTGCGCGTTTCGAGCGCCACCAGTTCGGTGACAACGGCCTTCAACTTGTCTTCGCCCCCGCCGCCAGCCCTTTCGTTGGTTGCCTGGGCGGCGCGGGCCAATTCACGGGCGCGGGTGATCGGTTCGCGAAGCTGAGCCTTGCGCTCCTGCTGCTCGGCAACATTTTTCCAGTCGCCGATTAAAATAGCCTGGGCCTCGCGTTCCGTCAGTCTGCGCCACTCGGCCAGAACGCTCATCAGATCGGCGGGGGTATCCATAGGAACATCGCTTCAGGAGGTGGCCGCTAACGTGGCATACTGCGCCGCTCCCCGCTGAGCGCCGCCATGCTGAGCCAGCATGGCTCCCCAGGCATCGCGCAGCGTCGAGAGCCGGTTAATCGCGTCCCGAATCCCCTCCGGGGACTTGTGCGCGTTGCTGTGCGTGAGCTGGTTATCCATGTAGTGGTAAAGTCCGCGCAGGGTGGAGGCCAACTCGCCGCCTTGAACCAGATCCAGGGAATCGTCCAGTTCACTGATAATTTCCTGCGCCCGAATGACGTTATTATTGATGGTTTCGTTGAATTCCTTCGGATCCTCATACTGGAAACCGGTGAGGGCGCATTCCAAAAACCGGATGGCACCGTCGTAGAGCATCACGACCAATTGGCCGGGCGGGGAGGTTTGGGCGGCGATGGCTCTATACGATCGGAACGAGTGGGCGGGGTTCATATTAGATGGTGGCAGATGTCAGAGGAGCGTTCGAGGGCTAGTCAGTCGTTCCCTGATGCGGTCCCATTGCCGCATCGAGGTTCATGGCCAGGAGGGCGGAAATCTTCCGGATGAGTTCAGGCGGAGGATAGGTAGTGTCCGCAATCAGGCTCTTGGCTTGCGCCACTTTTTCCACGCGCGTTGCCAACGTTTGCTCCCAGGCCCGGTTCAGCGTCTCGGTGGTGGTGAGTGACAGTTGGTCTGCTCCAAGGCGGGGATCCCCCGCCCCGGTCTGGCTGGTAGTTCTGGTTAGACCCACCAGTTCGCTGTTCGGATTGACTCTCATAATCTGACACCTTTCAACTGTGGCAGGCAGTTGTTTTGTTCTGGCTGATTATCGGCAGATTACATGCCAGCTTTAGCATAAATCTCAAATTAACGCCCGGGCAGGGTGCTGACGATGGCGCTGGCCGTGTATTGGCCAAAGCGGCGGGGCGAACGCAGAACCGCGGCCCCGTCCACCGCCGAATCGGGCGGATTCAACTGGCTATTTGCAAAGGCCACCGCCGCCGCGGCCACCGAATCGGAACCCGCATCAAACACTTCGTCCACCGCCCACCAGGTCAGATGTTTCTCGCAATCCACCAGGCGCACTTTCCAGCCGACTTGCAGCGGCGGATAAGGCTGGAAAGTCGTCA
>JBAXTC010000109.1:0-14868 GCA_037130375.1 Verrucomicrobiota bacterium
ATCACGCATCACGCATCACGCATCACGCATCACGCATCACGCATCACGCATCACTCCCCACGCATCACTTCACCACCGCCCTCACCACAATATCACGATACTCGGCACCCGTGTGATCTCCCTGCAGGTAAATCGGACCGGGACGCGTCACATCGGACCACAGCGCGCCGCCGGTGCAACCCAGGATCGGCTGATTATCGATGATTCTCTTGCCGTTAAGTACCACCGTGACATGCCGATCGACGAGCGTCATATCCATTGTCTGCCACTCTCCCGGAGCTTTTTCGGCGCTGGCCGTGGGTTTGATTCGGCTATAGATCGCCCCCATGTTGTGCGGATCCAGCGGCTTGCCATAAGTATCAGCCACCTGGACCTCGTAGATGCCGCGCAGATAGACTCCGCTGTTTCCACCCTTGGCCAGGCGGACTTCCAGTGTGAGGTTGAAGTCCTCGAAGACTTGGTCGGTACGCAGGTTGCCGAAATGTTTCTTCGGTTTGCCCTCCTCTTGCGAAACATCATTGACCAGCAGACCGTCTTTCACGCTCCAGCCGCTGTTCGCGTGCGGATCGGTGAGGCGCCAGCCGGTGAGGTTCTTGCCGTCGAAGAGCCGGATGGGCTCACCAAACTTGACCTGGCTCAGATCGGGTGCCGGCGGCATCGGCGGCTCACGGCGTCCGGTGAAGTCAGCCTTGGTTTCGCCTTGCCCATTCTCGCGGGGCATGATGCTGGTCAGCTTAAGAGCGTCGCCATCCAAGGTGGCGGCGATCGTTTCGATGGTGATTACATTTGTGGTTTTGCCGTTCTTGTCCTTGCGCTGAGAGGAATGTTTGCGGGTCAAGACGAGGCGACCCGCCTCCATCCTGGCCGACTCGAGCGGCACGACGCTGCCACCGCCCCAGAGCAGGCTGGCTTGGAGGCGGCCGTTGACGTTTTCCACCCCCAACCAGCCGGCAGCCCCGCCGGGAATCGTGAGTTCCCATCCTCCCAGGAAAGGATTGTCGGCAGCCGGGGCGGTTCCAGCCACTGCAGTCAAAACGAACAGGCAAGCGATTGCTCGAATATCACGAAAGCGCATAAACATGCGGACTTTATGCTTGGCTCGGCCGGCCAAGGCAAGAAAATATGGCAGCGCAATTAAGCGGCTTTCTCAATCGGCACCCCAATCAAATAGGTAATGGGCATTGGCGTCTTCTTGCTCTTTACGGTTCCAATGTCCCAATGGTAATCGTTCGTGCCCAGCTTGGCGGTCAGGTTGCGCAAATCCTGCACGCTGTACGTGCGCAAACACGAGACCAGACCATCGAACAGCGTGATCAGCGGCACCAGCGGAACCAAATAGGTCCAGAGCAGCCGTGACCAGCGAAACGGACGAATGAACGGGGTCACGACCAGCACCCCTAGCGGGGCCAGCAGCGTGAAAAGCAGCGCCAGGGGGTGGCGTTGGGTGGCCTCAAAGATTCCGATGCCCTGGCGGTTGCGGACCGCATCGGCAAGCACCGCGCTCGCCTCCTCCGGACGGAAATGATGGAAGGCCGAAAACATCGTCCGAAATCCCGGCAAGTCGCCGGGAACTTGCGTCGGGTCCACGGGTTGCCGATGGTAGCTGATGACCTGATTCGTCAAACGGCTGGCCCGCTCGAATCCCTCCAGGTTCGGGTACTTGTCCGTCAGGCAAACCGACACGCTTATCCCCATCCCAGCCAAAGCAGGACGCAGCCAGAGCCACGGCCCGGCCGCACCTGAACACAGGTCGAGAACGCGCATCGAGCCGGTGCGCTGAAGCACGGCGGCAAGAATGGGAATCATGGCTGCGTAGATCTTCGTCTGGGCAAAGAAGCATTGAAGATAATCGGTGGCGGCGTCCCGAACCGAGCGCGGACACCAGTCCTGGTCTTCGATTTCAATTAACTGAAGGCGTTTCATACTGGTCGAAACGCGCTCATGCCGTCCAACCTGCAGCAGGGTAGCCGCCATGCCCGAAGGCGCAAGCGTTCGATTCTGCCCAGATACGGACTGGAACTACTCGAGGTGGGGGCTGGAATTCAGACCCCGATCCCTTAGCTCGTTCCCGCTCGCAGTGGCTTGATCGGTTCCGGGATTTTGTAGTGTCGTTTCAAACCGAGTTCGCTCAACATTCCCGCCGGGACTCGTGCGATAAACTCAGGAAAGCTGCGCTCGATGCGATCGCGCAATAGCTTTTGGCCTGTTTTCGATGCCCAAAATTCTTCCTGCCCCTTCGCCAATGCCATCCCGGCTTCCTCAGATGACAGATTCTCGTGCTTGCCCAGAAGCCAGACCAGTTCCTTGTCCCCGGGCAAACAGACCGGGAACGGCACGAACTTGAGAGCTATTTCCTGCTCCTCGCTGGCCTCCACACCCGCGTTTGGGTTTACCTTGATTTCCCCGCTGAGCTGTGTGCCGTCAGGCAAGGAGACTTCCACTGCCAAACTCTTCTCCTTGCGATTTGGCTTCAGGGTCAGATCGCCTTCGCCGAACGATGCCGCCAACTGTGTCTTTACCTCCTCCACGCTCTTGGGCTCGAGGTTTGGCAACTCAACTCTGGCGCAGAATTTCTCGAATGCCGAACCACGGGCTTTCACTTTAAGTTCCAGTTCGATGGCTTGGTAAATCTTGCTGGCCAACTGGGCGTCATGCGTAGCTTTGGGCAGCACTTTCTTCAGTAAATCGAGCAATTGAGCTTCGGTCGTTGTATTCGTTTTGTTCTTCATTTCAAAATTGGCCCATCCGTGTGCCAAATCCCGGCCCCCAACGCAATGTAATTGAATAAAATATTCCATATCCACCCATCCCCATCCATGCTAAATCGGCTCCATGAAAATCTGCACACTTCGGTTCTTATCGGCCCTGCTCCTGGTCGGACTGCTGCTCCATGCGCTGGCCGGCGTCCACGCTGAGGATTTGGGAACGTTCGAGCAACAGGGCGACATCGGCAAAACCAGCCACACCGGCTCCGTTGTTTTCGACGCGGCCACCCGCTCCTATTTGGTTGCTGGCGGCGGAGAGAATATGTGGTTCACCAACGATGCGTTTCATTTCGTCTGGAGGCGAGTATCGGGGGATTTTGCACTGCAGGCGGGGATAGAGTGGCTCGGCAGCGGAGGCAATGCCCATCGCAAGGCCTGCTTCATGGTGCGCCAGACTCTCGCGCCCGATTCCGCTTATATCGACGTCGCGGTGCATGGTGACGGGCTGACCTCGCTTCAATACCGGGACAAGACCGGAGCGCTCACGCACGAGGTGCAAGCCAGCGTCAGCCGCCCGGCTCGGGTCGGTATCGAGCGACAAGGAGACGTGGTCTTTATGACTCTGCCGGAACTGGATCAGACGCCGGCGGGTGCCACCGGATCGCATGCCCGGCGATTCTCCCCCTCTGGCGCGTTCATCCGACTCAGATTTGCCGACCCGGTTTATGTCGGTTTGGCGGTGTGCGCTCATGATGACAGCGCCTTGGCGCAAGCACGGTTTTCGCAAGTCGAACTGCAGCCCAAAACGGCAAATCTCGGGGCTAAACCGGTTTTGCATTGCTCGCTGGAGACGGTGCCCATCGCATCCAAAGATCGTCGCATCGTCTATCATACGCTGGACCATATCGAGGCGCCGAACTGGTCGCGGGATGGGCGCTATTTCCTCTTCAATTCCAACGGCCGCATCTATCGCCTGCCGGTTGCCGGAGGCAAACCTGAGCTGGTGGATACCGGCTTTGCCGACCATTGCAACAACGATCATGGCCTCTCACCAGACGGTGCGCGCGTGGCCATCAGCGATCAGTCGCGCGGCGGCAAGTCGCTCATTTACACATTGCCAGTGACCGGCGGCTCGCCCCGTTTAGTCACGGTGCTGGGGCCGTCCTATTGGCACGGCTGGTCCCCAAACGGTGCCACTTTGGCCTACTGCGCCGAACGCAATGGCGAGTTTGACATCTATACCATCTCCCCAGAAGGCGGCGACGAGCAACGCCTAACCACCGCCAAGGGGCTCGATGACGGGCCAGATTATTCGCCAGATGGAAAATTCATCTACTTCAATTCCGATCGCTCCGGCACAATGCAGATTTGGCGGATGAAACCCGATGGCAGCAACCAGCAACCCGTAACCGCTGACGAATTCAATAACTGGTTTCCGCACCCCTCGCCGGATGGAAAATGGCTCGTCTTTCTGTCTTTCGAGAAAGATGTCATCGGTCACCCTCCTAACCAGCCTGTCCGCCTCCGTCTCCTGCCGCTGGGAGGGGGACCGATTCAGGAACTGGCGCGCCTCTTCGGCGGCCAGGGCACGATCAATGTCCCCTCATGGTCACCCGACAGTCGCCAGGTGGTGTTCGTGAGCTATGAACTAATCCGAGCGGAGTGAGGAACTTGAGAATATGCGCTCTTTTGCCGACACCGACAAGACCGTAACCGTGAATCGTTGTTCCAGCGCAACTGCCTGCATCCCGGCGGATCGCTCACCACGACCAGTCCTTTTTCTTTTGTTCTTCATCTCAGGGTTTTGCGGACTGGTTTACCAACTGGTCTGGACCCGACTGGCCTTCGCCGCGTTCGGGATTATTACCCCGGTCCTGTCAGTGGTGATCTCGGTCTTCATGCTCGGCCTGTCCCTTGGCGCCTGGGCGGGAGGAAGATTTGTCGGCCCGGTAACCCGCAAAACGGGAATCTCGGCCGCAGTCCTCTATGCCGCCGCAGAATTCGGCATCGGCGTCGGGGCCTTTTGCGTCCCGGAATTGTTCATCCTGGGGCAGCGCCTTTTGGAACGAGTTGGTGAAACCAACTCGTTGACGTATCTGTTCTTGTCCGGCCTACTGCTGGCAACCTCGATTTTGCCCTGGTGCGTCCTAATGGGGGCCACGTTCCCTCTCATGATGGCCTACATGCGCGAACAACCCGGGCAGTCTTCGGAAAGCTTCAGCTACCTTTATCTCGCCAACGTGGTGGGGGCTGCGCTCGGAATCGGCCTCAGCGCATTCGTCCTGATCGAAATCTTCGGATTCATGGACACGCTGCGAATCGCTGCCGCAGGCAATTTCACCATCGCGATGCTCAGCCTTAAACTCGGCTCCGTCCGGCATGTCCCCGGTTCGGAGCCGCCCGAACGCTTCGAGCCTGCAACAGCCGTCGCGCCGTCTCTCCCGAACAGTCCATCGAGCCACCGCTATGTAAAATGGCTCTTGTTCACGACGGGATTCGTTTCCATGGCAATGGAGGTGGTCTGGACGCGCGCCTTCGCGCCCATTCTAAAAACTCAGGTCTATTCCTTCGCCCTCGTAGTCGTGGCGTATTTGACTTCCACCTTCGTCGGGTCGTGGCTCTACAGGCGCGCTCTTCGGAACCAGAAAACGTGCTCCATCGCCGGGCTAATTCTACTTCTCTGCATCGCGGCGTTTGTGCCCATCCTCGCCGAAGAAACCTGTTTCCAGATTCCGAAAATGGGCCTCGCAATGGATGGCACATTTGCAATTTTGTTGCTGCTCGTCTCCATTTGTCCTTTCTGTGGAGTCCTTGGCTACTTGACTCCACAGCTAATCGATCAAGTCGCCGTGGGATCACCTTCCGAAGCAGGCACCGCATACGGCATCAACGTGCTCGGCTGCGTTCTGGGGCCGCTTTTTGCGTCATACTGTCTGCTCACCCTTTTGAGCGAGCGGCACGCGCTGGTTCTCCTTGGATTGCCCTGCTTCTGCTTTTACTTCATGGCCAGCAGCGAACTCTCGCCCGGACGCCGGCTGGCTTCAGCATTTCCTGCGGCCGTGGTTCTGGCGGTGGCGTTCTTCTGCTGTCGCAGCTTCGAAGAGTATGTCTGTTCAAACAACAAACCAACTCGGGTGTCTCGGGATTATGCAGCCTCGGTAATCTGCGTGGGCCACGGGCTGGACAAATGGCTGCTGATAAACGGCAATAGCATGACCCGTCTGACGCCAATCACCAAGTTTATGGCCCATTTGCCGCTCGCCTTTCATAAAGGCAAACCGGAGTCTGCGCTCGTGATCTGTTTCGGCATGGGCACAACCTTTCGATCGGCTCTGAGCTGGGATGTTCGCACAACGGCGGTCGAGTTGATACCCAGTGTCCCCAAGGTGTTCGACTTTTTCTTCGCGGACGCACAAGAATTTGTCAGGAATCCCAAAGGCCGCGTCGTCATCGACGACGGACGCCGTTTCCTGAATCGAACTTCGGAGAAATTTGACGTCGTTATCATCGACCCGCCACCGCCCGTTCAGGTTGCGGGGTCGAGCCTTCTATACTCGAGCGAGTTTTACAGAATTGTCGCTCAGCATTTGCGGCCGGGTGGGATCATTCAAGCCTGGGTGCCGGAAGACTTTGTCGTAGCCGGCGCCGCGCTCCGTTCGCTCCTTGATTGCTTCCCATACGTGCGCTGCTTCGGTTCGGTCGAGGGTCGCGGAGTCCATCTGCTGGCATCCATGGAGCCGATTCTCTCCTGCCCCCCGCGAGAACTGGCGTCACGCATGCCCCAGCCGGCGCAGGCCGACCTGCTGGAATGGGGCCCCAGCACAAATCTCGTGGCCGTACTGGGCGCCGTTCTCGGAAACGAGTTCAAGCCCGAGAAATTGCTGCCCCAGAATACCAATGTTCGCATCACTGACGACCAGCCTTACAATGAATACTACCTGCTGCGCAACAAGGGCTTGTGGTAGGTGAACTGCCCAGCAAGCAATTCTTGACCGGGTGTGGGGCAGGTCTCCGACCTGCCGGTCCGCGGAGTCTCCGACTCCGTGCGGAATTGTTGACTCGGGTTTGAACAGAAGATAACAGAGATAACGAAGAGTTTATAGCAACGGAATCGCCAGGACACCACCAGCTCCGTAGGAGCGGCATGTTTATAGGAACCGCAACCAACAACGGTCTCCGCAAGCTCCGTCAGGAGCGGCATCTCAAAGTGAATTGCTGGGGGTCTTTGGCGTGCGAGTGTCAGGAGAAACGCTCCGCCAACCTTACATCCGCAACCCCACCCCATCTTTCCTCAACTCGCGACCAGAAACAGATGTTTCTGCGGCCACGAATTTAGCGCTTTGAAACGCAAAATCCCCCCCGAGCAATCGCAAGGGGTCTTTTCCCCGAAGGAACCGACCTTCCCGCCCTGGAAGTAGAGTTCCCCTTTGGTTACTCCCGCAGGCAGCGGCAAGGTCATGTCCGACTCTCCGTGGGCCCAGACTTCCATGACCGCTCCGCCGGGGATGCGCCGCTCCGGCAACACCGGAGCCCACGCCGCCAGCGGCATAGGGTTGCTGGCGAACACAAATTCCCGGCCATCGACCGTGATCTTCTGGCAATTGTGACCAGCAAACGCGGCCAGCGCCCCGGCGGCATCCAGCCGGAACGCCACGGTTAACTCACCTTGAAAACTGACACGATGTCCGTTCACCTGAAAATCACGGAGCTCCAACGCGGCGGAGGGCAGAGGGTTTTTGGCCAAAATCTCCTGATCCTGTTTGGCATCGCGGTGGAACCCGCCGGGCCAGCTCTCTTCGTGCGCGCGGTAATGCGCCGCAACGGTCGTTGTGCCGTTGGGAAAGCGGCACGCCACGTAGGGAGTCGAGCGCGAGACGATGTTCGGATTATCGTTCCGGCCGGCGTCAGGTCCGCTGCCGGGATAAGCGCCCAGCGCCACGAGGATTTCAAACCAGGTGCGCACCTCTATGCCCAGAGAAGCGGATTGATCATCGCGAGGACGAAAGCCTAGAAACGTCGCGCTTCCGTTCTTCGCGACCGTCCGGTGGGTTCCCACGATCTTGGCTCCCACCTTGGCAACGACTTCGGCGTCCGCCTCCGGTTCGATGGGGTATATCCGGTCAACCAGAAAGTCGGTCAGAACGGTTTGGGGCGCCACCTTGCCAAGTGCGCTGGAGAACTGGACCTGCCAGCCGTCGGCGATCTGACCTTCAACGCCAAACTGCAGAGCCTTCACGCCGAACAGTTTCTGCCATTTGACCAGAATCGGCTGGTTCGAGAGGTCCACTCGGGGAGGTGGCCCCGACCATATCAGCTTGCCGCCGCTGTTGGCGAATTTCTCGATGAACTCCATCAACTCCGGCGGTGGCAATGGCTCGAACAGAATCGCCAGGGTGCCGAACTTTCGCCCGGCCATTTCGATGCGTCCGTCTGTCCCCACCTTTCCATGCTCCAGCAATTTTCGCGGTGTGACGTAGTTGGCGTAACCGTATTGCACCATCCACGAACCGAATCGCTCTTCACAGGCGACCAGCGAGAGCGGGTAAATCATCAGCACGTCGGTGTCCCGATGCTGTGAATCCTCCACCGCTTGGAACCAGGGGCTCGCCGAGGCGCCAAACGCATCGCAGACCGCTTGGTGCCGGCGTCCGGCCTCGTCAGGCAGACCCCAGGCCGCCGCATAGGCATAGGGTGTGCGGTTCAGGATGCCGGTGGAACACGCCAGGGCGATGCCAAAGTAGTCACGATCTGACCAGCCGCCCTCCGCGTGATCGTTGCCGCCGCCGGTAAGAAAATCGTTCCAGGCGAAATAATCGGTGCAGGCGGAGGCCGCCTGATGCACGGTGTTGGACCACCAAAAGTCCGGCGTGTATTCGTACTGGTGAGGCGCCCGGTGCAATTCGCCGGTTTGCCAGGAGTCGCAGGTGGGGCTTTCCGCCCAGGTCGCGTGCGCCCGCGCCTCCAGTTCGTGCCCGTATGTCTTCTCCGCGAACGCCTTGGCCCCGGCGAAGAGTGCCACAACACTGCCCTCGAGCAGGTCGTAGTAGCGTCGCCGAAGCAGGAAGGTCCGTTGAATGTCATCGGCGCTTTCCCCCATGACGTGTTGGGCCGGCAAACGCGCGTCCAGCGTAGGCAGAAACCCATGCTGCCCATAAGCGAAGTAAACCAGGAACTTCTCGAAGTCCTTGAACTCGGCTCCGTAAAGCTCGGCGAACCGCGCCGCCAGGTTCGGCGTGAGGTACCTGAACGTAAATTGTCCCTCGTCATGATGGCTGGCGTATCCCCAATCCTGCTGGATATGCATCTCGTCAGCGTAAAGGCCGTTCAGCGGCACGCCCGCCGCATGGTATTGCTCGACGAGCCCTTGGAGGAACGGCCGGGCGTGAGGGCTGAAGTAGTCCATTTCCGGGGTTGCGTAGCTCACAACCACCAGAACGCGATCCAGTGGCCCCACCTGCGTATCTCCGCTTCCGCGAACCGTTAACCGCCGTGCGTGAGTGCTGGGCAGAGCCGATTCGTCAACGTCGATCTCCGGCACCGCTTTCAATTCGAGTATATCCGCAGGGCTGACCTTATAGAAATTCGTCCCGCCAACCCGATGTTCCCGAAATGCGAACACCCGCAGGCCAGTCCGCTGAAGCTCGATGGTGCCTTTGTTGTTCGTCCAACGGCGCTCTTCCCACAATGAAACGGTATATCGACCGGTGGCCGGGTCTCGGTAGCCTTCGCGGTATTGCACCCAGCGGCCCGATTCCCCCGTCTTCTGCTTATAGCCCCGGCCAATTTCCAGCGGACTCAACAAGCTCAACTCCAGACCCAGCCCATAACTCTTGACGGTCTGGCTGATCTTGCCCAGGCGTTGCACATAGCCCTCTGTGTCCGGCAACAACTCGCGCGGCTTCCCGCCCTGGCCTTTTCGGTATTGTGACCAGAATTCGTCGAAGGCGAGGATCACGGTGCGGGCTCCCTGCGCCTTGGCGCCCTCGCAGATCTTGCGCAGGGTGGTCAGGT
This sequence comes from Verrucomicrobiota bacterium, assembly GCA_037130375.1. GTDB lineage: Bacteria > Verrucomicrobiota > Verrucomicrobiia > Limisphaerales > UBA8199 > JAPLUA01. The sequence continues at coordinate 9,717 of JBAXTC010000109.1, forward strand.
TGGGGGTGCTGCTGACGCTCAGGTCCAGTTCCCTGTCCGGATCCTGCAAATCTTCAAGTTGCTGGTCGCTGACGAGAATGATGCCGCCTTTTGGCAGCATGAACCGCCAGGGACCAGGGAAAGTGAGAGCGGTGTCAGGGAGCCTGCCCGATTCGGCTCCGAACATCTGCCTGCCCAATGGAAGAGCGGAAATAGTGATTCCGAGACCTGCAACCTGGCGCAGGAAATCCCGGCGCGAGTGATCTATGCCAAGGTATAACATATTAAATGGACGCATTATCGGGCAGGTTATTCGCGGAACCGAACGCGCACACCTCTCTTTTGTTGGCGCAGAGGCGGGTGAGCCACAGTTCACCGGTCATGGGCGGCAGTTCCCGTTTCAGCACCGCCAGAGCGTCCGCACCGGGCGCCAGTGGTTCTCGCTGCCAATCGCCCAGCTTCGCCGTAACAACGAAATACCGGCACCAGCCGCGGCGCAACCACTCGATCAGCAACGACGCTGTCCGCTCCGGCGCAGCGATCACATCGCACAATAACCAGTCCACCGGGCGCGCTGGCCGGAAGCGGAACGCATCGCCCGGCTCGAACTTCACCTGTGAACTTTGCATCAAATCTTCACGCAACGGCGAACGGTCCACCGCGACTACGCGCGCCCCACGATTCACGGCAACGTAGGTCCAGCTTCCCGGGGCAGCCCCCAAATCCACACAAATCTCACCAGCCGTAATGGCGCGGCCCATGCGCAATTCGGCTTCGAGCAGCTTCGCGAAAGCGCGGCTGGGCGCAGTCTTGTCCGAGGCCGCCGGCACATCGCCTTTCGGGAATGGCGAAACCAGATGGCGCTGCTCGGAGGGCAACGGCGCCACCGCCACGGAAAGGAAGCCCGCATCGGGCGCCGTCAACAGCAACTGGACGAGTGAATCCTTCTTCGAGAAACGGACCGGTTCGTGGCGGAGATGACGCAGCAAGTGACGACGTTTCCGATGCAGCAAATCCGCCAATGCCTCGCCGGTCAGCCAGCACCGATGCCGCCCCGCCTCAGCGTCCACACTCGCCAGCCCCGCCGCGGCGCGCATTCCGCATTCCGCATTCCGCAATCGAGTGTGCCAGGCCCGCGCGCCGATACGGGGAGCTGTCCGCACGTCGTAGTGCGGTTCGATGTGCAGCGACCAAGGCTGGCCATCCGGCAGAACGCCGGCGACCGACGCGAAAAGTCGGTTTGCCCAGGCCCGGACTGATTCGGCGCGAACCGGCAACGCGTGTGCCAGCAACTGCCGGGCGAATGCCAGGTGGGGCAGCCGTTGGCCCGGGATAATCTGAAGATCAGCTTCGATCAGCATCGGAGCAGGGGCATCTCTTCTGACGCGCATATCCCCGCAATCCGCCGACCGCACCTCAGATTCGTCCGCCAACCGAGCTTCAACGGCTGGCCGGCCAGCAAACGACTGCGTCAGTTCTGAGCGCAATTCGGCTTCGGAATCTTCAGCCGATAGAAGCAGGTGCATGCAGCGAAAAAGGGTATGTTCCTTTTGGCTTCGTTAACTATCGGGCGGCGGACTCAAATTCGCGCTTCAGCGGCGGACGGAAAAACAGAGCCAAGGCAATGGCGGCCAGGACGGCTACCGCCAAGGGCACGAGGAACAGATTGTGGAAGTTCGTGACGCCGCCCCGGGTGAACCAATCCTTCAAATGCGGGCAGAGAGAATTTGCGGCCAGAGCGCCCACACCCAGAATCATCACGTTGAAAAGTCCCTGGGCGCTGGCACGCACATCTTTGGGGAAATACTGGTCCACGAAAACATAGACAGTGGCGAAGAAGAAAGCGTAGCAGATGCCGTGGAGCAATTGAATGACGACGACCGGAGCCGGGGTTGGGAAGCAGGCATACACGGCAAAGCGGGCCGCATGACCCAGGATGCCGATGATCATGGTCAGGCGCCATCCAAGACGTTTGAGCGTGGCCCCCAGGATGAGCATGGCCAACATTTCAGCAACCTGGCCAATGCTCATGACGGGCATAATCCAGTTGCCGGCAATACCCACGCCGCCAGCTTCGGGGCTGGTGGCGAGAAAAGTCCCCGTCCAGTTGAAATAGGCGTACAAGACGAAGGCATCCACCAAGGTGACCAACCAGAGAACCAGCACAAAGGGATGTTTCAGCAGTCTTACCGCCTCGAGCCAGGCAAAGCGGTCAGCGCCATGCTCAACCTTCTTCGGGGGAGTGTGCGGCAGCGTGAGACTATAGGCGGCCATCACGAGCGAGGAAATGCCACTCACAACAAACGTCCATCTCGTCCCGCGCTGCAGAGCCTCGCCGGTCAGACCGGAACCGAGCACGGTCCCCAGCCAGTTGATGATGCCCTGGGGATTGGCCGCATGCACCTTGTCCCAATCAACCAGAATGAATGTGAATGGCCAGGCGGCGAGAACCCAGCCAAGCGTTCCGCCGGCCCGCACCAGGCCAAACTCTTTTTGCGCGTCCTTCATCTTCGTGAAGGCGATGGAATTGACAATTGAGATCGTCGGCACATAAAGCAAGCAATGCACCCCCATCAGCGTGAAGAACGGCCAAAAAGAAGTAGTGAAGGCCAGCGATAGGATCGCCACCCCGCCGACAAAATGGCTGAAGGCGAGGAACTTTTCCGCCGAGAATCGCCGGTCGGCGTATTGGTTGCTGAAGAACATTCCAACAATGGCCGCCAGGGGAAAGGCATTGAGTATCCAAGCCTGCTGACCGGCGGTGAACCCGAGGCTCGGCAGATAACCATAAATCAAAGGCAGCCAGCAACCCCAGATAAAGAATTCCAGGGCCAGCATGATGGCCAGACGCAAACGGATCGAAGCATTCATAGCTTAGTTGCCTTGAGCCTATGGAAGGGCGAGAGCCGAGGCAAGGGATGACCAGCACAACCGTGCGATTCTGGAATGCCCCACTCGCGCTTCGGGCAGGTAGAAGAACGTCAGCAGCCGGTTCATCCGCTCCCAGGGCATCCCTTGCGGGCCGCCTCGACGCGCCAACCGCTTCCCCGATGTCCCCCTCCGTATCACCCATTGCCCTTTCCGGCCTTTACCCCAGTAACGGGCAATTCAGAAAGTCGAAAGGTCCCGGCTTCGTCCCCTGGCCCGTCGGCGGCTCAGATGTTTCCGCCGGGCGCCCAATGGTCATCAGGCGCGTCTTCTCCGCGTGGGGCAGACCTTTTCGTCGGGGCCTCTTGCTCTTACTCTTGCTCTTGCTCTTGCTCTTGCTCTTACTCTTGCTCTTACTCTTGCTCTTGCTCCCGCTCTTACTCTTGCTCCTGCTCTTGCTCTTACTCTTGCTCTTGCTCTTGCTCTTACTCTTGCTCTTGCTCTTGCTCCCGCTCCTGCTCTTGCTCTTGCTCTTGCTCTTGCTCTTACTCTTGCTCTTGCTCCCGCTCCTGCTCTTGCTCTTACTCTTGCTCTTGCCCTGCACGGAGTCGGAGACTCCGTGGACCGGCAGATCGGAGACCTGCCCCACGCTACGTCAAAATGAATTCCTACGGCAATTCCCGGCTCAAACCAGCTTCTTCCATTTTGGGTCCGCAGCCAGCTTCTTAACCAGCTCTTTGACTTTTTGAGATTGGCTCTTGTGGGCCAGCAAGGTGGCGTCGTCGGTCTGGACCAGGATTGAATCGCGCAGGCCAACCACGGCAATGGGCGTGCGCCGGTCTTTGGAGCGGGCGTCATAAATGATATTGCGCGCTGCATCGACGTGGATGAAGTCCCCCAGGACGCAATTGCCTTCCGGGTCGGGTTTGAGGTGCCGGGCGAGCGCGGTCCAGGAACCGAGGTCGTCCCATTCAAAAGCGCCGTCGGCGACGATGACGTTGTGGGCGTGCTCCATAAGCGCAAAGTCAATGGAAATGCGTTTGATTTCGGGATATTCCTTCGCGAGAACCTTGCCGAGCTTCGCCGGGTTGGCGGCCACTTTGAACCAACGCTGGCAGGCGTCATACATTTCCGGCTGATGTTTTTGCAATCCCTCGGTGATGGTGACGAAGGACCAGATGAACATTCCCGCGTTCCAGCGATACTGACCGCTGTTCACATACTCGAGGGCTTTTTCAAAATACGGCTTTTCCACGAACTGCTCGGCGCGATGGAAGAGGGTTTTGTAACCCTTCAAACCCTTGGGCGGCGGCAGCGTTTCCCCGACGCGAATGTAACCATAGCCGGTGGCCGGCTCCGTCGGCTTGATCCCGATGGTAATGATGGCCTGCCCGCGGCTGGCCAGGTCGAACGCATCCGAAAGGACCTGTTGAAACTTCTTTTCCTCGGGAATAACATGGTCAGCCGGAAGCACCGCCATGACACCCGTGGTCGAACGGGCCCCCACCAAGGCGGCCCCGAGCGTGACCGCCGCGCACGTATCGCGACCCACCGGCTCGGCGACGACATTTTCCTTCGGCAGCTTCGGCAATTGTTTGCGCACCTGCGGTGCCTGGACCTCGTTGGTAATGACGATGATGTTCTTGATTGGCACCAGGGGAAGCACACGGTCAACGGCCTGCTGAAGAAACGACCGCTCGCCGAGCAGCGTGATGAGTTGCTTGGGCGTCTTTTCGCGGCTGACGGGCCAAAAGCGTTCGCCTTTGCCGCCAGCCATGATGATGACAAACCGTTCGTTGTTATTAACTTTGGGTTTCATGCTGTCTTTACTGCTTGAACAAGTGATTGCACAAATTCGCTGACACGTGGAATGATGTCCAGGGCCTGGCCATGCTGAGCAATCTGGTTTACAATCGCGCTGCCAACCACCACCGCTTCAGCACTAGCCGCGACGGTTCGCGCCTGTTCGGGCGTGGAGATGCCGAAGCCGACCGCGATGGGCAGGTTCGTATGGGAGCGGATCTTCGAGGTCATCCGGGCGATGGTGTTGGCAACCTTGGTTTGCATGCCGGTGACGCCTTCGCGGGAGACGTAGTAAATAAAGCCTGCCCCGCGTTTGACGATCAGTTCGATGCGATCATCAGGTGTGGTTGGAGCCACGAGATAGATGTTGCACAGGCCGGCCTGCCGCATGAGCGTCTCGTACTTCTCGCTTTCTTCCGGCGGCAACTCCAGCACCAGAAAGCCGTCCACGCCTGCCACGGCCGCATCCTGGATGAACCGCTCGATGCCTTGGCGGTGGATG